>JAZSGQ010000017.1:0-43204 GCA_045532805.1 Eubacteriales bacterium | reverse complement strand
GCCACGCAGTCGGCCCTTTTTTGTTGCAAAAAACGGTGTCAGGAGGGCGTTGTGACATTGACAGATATCGGGGGGTGTGCTATAATTTAGGAGAACGGATGCTCCCACGGGAGCGGATAGGAGAATGTGATATGCTTGACGTGAAAACCTACAACGAGGACGGTCTTGCCACGCTGGTGAACGGCGGCGAGTGGGACGTACTGATGCTCAATTACTTGCCCCGTCTTGGGCACGGAGCCGTGACGCAGTTGCACCGACACACCGAAACCAAGGAGACCTTTGTGTTGCTTGCGGGCAAAGTGCTGTTGCTCACCGCAACGGGCGATGAGGCCCCCGAGGAGATCTCGGGTGTGATGATGGAGGCGGGCAAGGTCTACACCGTGGATACCGCCGTATGGCACGCGACCGTGATGACCAAGGACGCCAAACTCCTTTTGGTGGAGAATGCGCACACCACGGCGGAAAACACGTTCCGTGCGGAACTTGATCCCGCACAGTGCGCCCGCGTGCTTGCACTGGGCGAAGGACAGTTTTAAATCAGATCAATTGACACAAGGAGGAAACTGTTGTGGAAAAAGTAATGAACGTAGAGGCGGGCGTGCGCAAACTGCTTGAGATCCGCCACCTGCCCGTGCCCGCCTTCCGCTATATCAAGGCGGCGAAGGGAGAATACTGTGACGTGCTGGAGTTGGAGGGCAAGCGCTTTCCGCTGCTTGCGATGCGCACCGATCTGCAGATCGCGAGTCTGATTGAGTACGGTGCGATCGGCGGTAACAGTGCGCTCAACGCGCACGCATTCGCTTCCTCGGATATGACGATGGAGCAGCTGATGTACCGCGAGTTTGATATTGCCGAGGCCGTGTTGCACAGTGAGATCGTGCGCGTGATGGCCTACGTCAACGGCGGCGCCGCCAACGTGATCGCCGTGATGGCGGACGGCAGTTGCGCCAATCTGGAACTGGGCGTGACGCTTGCCGAGGGGACCCGTCACCAGACGTTGCACCGCATCGTCACCAATCACGGTATGGCCAATGACCGTGCGCTGGACTGCCAAACGACTGTGTCGCAGATCACGCTGTTCGGTGCGGACGGCACACAGCGCGGCTTTGACGACGACGAGTATTATTTGTGGGGACTTTCCGAGGACGAGGTGCGCGCCGTGTTTGCGATTCACGCGATCATCGTGGGTGCACTGGACGCTTCTCAGTTTGACCTGATCGACGCGCGTCACCGCAAGTCGGTAGATGCCGCAATGGAATCCGCCCGTCGCGGCGAGAGCGTGGAGGTGAAGGCATGAGCATCAGACCTATTAAAGTTGGCATTCTGTCCTGCAATCACGGACACGCAAAGGGCTATTACGGCATCAAGGACGATCCTCATTTCGAGGTGGTCGGCCTTTCCACGCGCTATGATGCAGAGGGTCTGGAGCGCGCCCCCGACCTTCCCAAATACCCCACAGACGATGCGCTTTACGAGGCACATCCCGATATGGAGGCGGTCATCATCGCCTCGGACAACAAGGCACATATGCAGCAGGTACGCTGGGCCTGCGAGCGCGGCCTGCACATCTTTTCGATGAAGATCCCGTCCTTCGATATGGACGAGTATCGCGAGATGATCGAACTGACCGAGGCCAAGGGCCTTGTTTGTCAGATCGAGTTGGAGATGCGCAATCATGCGCCCATCTACCGTGCCAAGGAACTGATGCAATCGGGCGCGCTCGGTGAGGTGCTGTCGATCAATCTGATCAACTACTCACACAACCCCGTGTGGTGGCGCGCCTGGCAGTGCGATCCCGAGGAGAGCTGGGGCAAAGTCGTACCGCTTCGCGAGGGTGACGCACGTTACCGCGGCGGCGCGCTTGCGGATCACCCGCACATCTTTGACCTGGTGCGATTCTTGACGGACGACAGCATTGATGAGGTGTTTGCCGACGTTGCGCCCAATCTGCGCGAGGGTGTCAAGACCGAGGATATGGTGCGCGTAATGGGCCGCATGAAGAATGGTGTGATCTTCTCGCTTGATCCCTCCTACGCTAACGACGAGAGCCGTATTCCGCAGCAGGTCGCAGGCTGGGAAAAATACCCCCGTCCTGTTGAGGTCACGCTCAATATCGTGGGCTCCAAGGGCACCATCGTGGCGAATCTGTACGGCAAATCCACGTATATGCAGACGCCCGAGCACCCCGAGTACACCTCCACGTATCTTGAGGATCCCGTTGGACTTTGGAACCGCCGCACGATGGAGTTCTACCAGTGTGTGCGAGAGGGTGCAGTGCCCACGGTGCATCTGCGCAACCACCTGGAGTCAATCATGGCAATGGTCGCCGCATACGATAGCATTTCCTGCGGCAAGCCCTGCAAGGTCCCCTCTGTTGACACCGTTCTGCCGAAATAAAGAAAGAACCCGCGCGCCTGCTTGGCAGGCGCTCGGGTTTTGATTTAGTACAACTTATATTTGAGTCTGAGATTATCCGCGATCATCGCGATGAACTCCGAATTCGTGGGCTTTCCGCGGTTGTTCTGAATGGTATATCCAAAGTAGCTGTTAAGGGTATCCACGTCGCCTCTGTCCCACGCGACCTCAATGGCGTGGCGGATGGCGCGCTCCACGCGCGAGGTGGTGGTCTGGTATTTCTTTGCGACGCTGGGGTAGAGCACCTTGGTCACGGAGTTGATGATATCGCTATCCTGAATGGTGAGAAGGATAGCGGTGCGGAGATATTGGTAGCCTTTGATGTGGGCGGGCACGCCGATCTGGTGAATGATCTTGGTGACTTGCGTTTCAATGTCGGGTGCCCCTTGGGCGTTTGGGACTGTACCGTCGTTTGCCTTGTTGCGCATGGTGAGCAAGCGGCGCAGGTGCTCACACAGACTGTTCATATCAAAGGGCTTCATCAGGAAGGAATCCGCGCCTGCGGTGATCGCGTCGGCGATCATTGTCTGGTTGGCAATGGGGGAGAGCATCAGGAAGGCGGGCAGGGGAGAGGTGGCAAAGCCCTCGGCGTGGCAGCTGCGGAGCAGTCCGATGCCGTCCAGGCGCGTGAGCATAATGTTGACGACGGCGGCGTCATAATGCCCGTGCTTGATGCGCTGCAGGGCCTCCTCGCCGTTGGTGGCCTCGTCTATTTGCGTGTAGCCCGCACGGCGCAGGCCGTCGCGCAGGATGTTGCGCTCGCTTTGACTTTCGTCCGCGATCAGTATTTTGGCGTTGCGTTCCATTCTTGTAACCTCCAGGTAAAAATTGGTAATTTTCAGTACACCTATATACTACCATATTTTACCAAAAATTACAATACCCAAGGCCGCATAAAATGACACGAAAATGCAGCCTTGGGTTTGGATAGAATTACCATATACTGGAAAATGTTGCGTTTCTTCGACAGCATATCCGAAAAAGGCGAGGGCCTCTTTGACGAATGCCGTCAATGGCAACCGCAGCCCTTTGTAAAAAATCCGTCAAGGTTGACGGTATAGCGCCCTTTTTCGTCGGGGGTGAAGCCGATGCGGTGCAAAAGCGCATCATCCGTCACGGTGCCGTCGAAAAAGGCCGTCTTGATGCCGCACAGGTCGATGAAATTGAGCGCGGCACGCCCCATCACAAACAGTGCGTCAAGCTCCTCGGCGTGCGCGGGTGCGGCCAGGTGATAGAGATGTCCGCCCTCGGCATCGGTCTTGAATTGGCAAATGCCTGCAAAGCGCCCCTCGCCGTCCTTGGCGTAATAGGCCAGCAGGTCGGTGTCAAAGGGAATGCCGCAAAGCGAGCAGAAGTACGCCTGCTCCTCCTTGCGCTGGATCGGTATGACGGTGATCATTCCTTGGTGTCCTCCTTGGAAGTGGCGCGACGGGTGCGTTTTTTGGGTGTCTCGGCGGTCTTATGGGGCGCGGCCGTTTGGCTCGTTTTCGCGGATCTTGCCGCTTTGGACTCCTTGGCCTTGATCTCCTTGATGACCTTGGATACGTTGAGCGCCTCCAGCACCTTTTTGGTGGTAGCCGTGGCCTTGGCGGTGGCTGTGGAGAGACTCTTCTTGGCGGCGGCCTTTATCTCGGCTGCAGTCCTTTTCTCCATTGCGGGCTTCTTTTCCGCCACGGGCTTCTTTTCCGTGGCGGCTTTTTTCTTTGTTGCGGGTTTTTGTTCGAGAGGTGCTGTTTCCTCGGTCTTTTCCGCCTTTTGGGGCTTGGCGGTTCTGGTGGGTTTCGTCACTTTTGCGGGTTTGGTGGTTTTTTGATCCTCGCCGCGCAGATACGCGATCTCCTCCTCGGTGAGCGCGCGATACTGTCCCGCTACCAGGTCACCGATGCCGATGCGTCCGATGGCCACGCGTGTGAGCCTTTTCACGCGCAACGCGACCTGATCGCACATGCGGCGGATCTGGCGGTTGCGTCCCTCATAAAGCTCAAAAGCCAACACCGTTTCGCCACTTTCCGCGCGCACGACGCTGACCTTGGCGGGGCGGGTGGTATAGCCGTCTAACAGGAAGGAGCTGTTCAGTGCACTGAGCTGTGCGGGCGTCACGACGCCTGCCACCGTGACGTGATAGCGCTTGGGGATCTCGTGACGGGGGTGCGTCAATCGCTCGGTGAGTGCGCCGTCGTCCGTGAGCAGCAAAAGGCCGTCCGAGTCCATATCCAGTCGCCCGACGGGGTAGACACGCGCACCCACGCCCGCAACGAGATCAGCCACCGTCGTGCGCCCCTTCTCGTCCGAAAGGGTGGTTACGATGCCGCGTGGCTTATACAGAAGGATATAGTGCTTTTGCAGGTCGGTGGGCTTGATGATACGGCCGTTGTACTCCACCGTATCCTGCTCGGGGTCGATCTTGCAGCCGATATCGGCCACCTCGCCGTTCACCTTGACAAGGCCCTTGCGGATCTCCTCCTCGGCGGCGCGGCGGGACAGAACCCCACAGTCTGTGAAAAATTTTTGCAGTCGGACGCTTTCCATTGGTACTTCCTTTTTTTGAGTTAACGTGAAAAAATACTTCTAATATACTGTATGATACGGGAGATGAGCCCCGTTTCGCGCTCCCTTTCCGCCGACTCGGCGGTGCATAGCGCCACCTCGCCGATGATCTCGCCGTCAAGGCGATAGACGAGTTTGCCTCGCACCTCACCCGCCTCAAAGCCGCCGTAAAGGAAGCGCGGTGCCTCCACGGTACAGTGAATGGCTGCGTGGTCGCGCGGGAGCAGAACGGTGAGCGACTCACACGGGATAAGCGCGACGCTGTTTTTTGTGCCGCCCACAACGGGGATCGTCAGTGGTGCGGGTTCGGGGGAAAATGCGGTAAAGGAGGCAAAGCCCCACTCCATGAGTGCGGTGTGATCCCGCCAGTCGTTCGGATCGTCGAGCGTGACGGCGATCAACGTGAGCCCTTCGCGCTCGGCCGCGCTCACCAGGCATCTGCCGGCGGCACGGGTGAAGCCCGTTTTGACCCCCACGGCACCCTCCAACGTGCGCAACAGTCGGTTGTGGTTGAGGAACAGCCGCACGGCGTCTGTGTCGTCCTGGGGCGCCGTATAGCGCACCGTGGACACGATGGTGCGAAACGTCTCGTTCTCCAGTGCCGCGGCCGTCAGGCGCGCGAGGTCCCGCGCGGTGGTATAGTGCTCCTCGTGATGCAAGCCGTTGGGGTTGCAGAAATGCGTATCGGCAAGCCCCAGTGCCGCCGCCTTCTCGTTCATACGCGCGGCAAAGCGCTCCACACTGCCGTCCGTGGCGATGGCAAGGGCCACTGCCGCATCATTGGCAGAGGAGAGCATCAGGGCATACAGGAGCGTTTGCACCGTAATGCGTTCCCCTCGGTAGAGATAGATGGACGAGCCCTCCACACCCACGGCCTCGGGCGGCACCGTGACCACGGTGTCCGTCGGCAGTGTCTCCAGTACGACCAGAGCCGTCATGATCTTGGTGGTGCTGGCCATCGGGCGGCGCGTGTCCGCGTTTTTCTCTGTGAGCACCTTGCCGCTTTGGGCGTCCATGAGCACGTAGGAAGCGGCGCCGAGTTCGGGCGCGGCAAGTTCCGCCCCGACGGCGCGCGGGATCGTGACAAGGATCAACAGGATCGTGAGAGCACAAAGGCAAAGGCGGCGCATGGCGTTCCTCCATATCGTTTTGATACACTATATGGAGAAAGGCGTTGCGGTATGTGTTATTCGGCCTCGTCGAATACTTCGGCAACGGCCTCCTCAGCGGCCTCTGCCGCTGCCTTGGCGAGGTCCTCAACGGTCTCATCGTCCGCTACGGGGCGGCTCTTCTTGAACACGGCCTTGATGCGGGCGAGCAGGTCGGGCGTGCGCTCCACAATGTCGGCAACGCGGTCGATGGTGTCGGGCTGGCCCTTATCAAGCGTGAGGAGTTCCACGCGGCCGTTTGCGTCAACGGCGAGGAAGCAGACGGGCTGAACCGACAGTCCCGTGCCGCCACCGCCACCGAAATTCTTTGCGGCAGAGGTCTTGGAGCCGAAGTCAAGACCGCCCGAGGCATAGCCCACGGAGACCTTGGAGATCGGAATGATGGTCGTGCCCGAGGGCGTCTGAATGGGCGCACCTACAACGGTGTTCGCATCGACCATAGCACGAATGCTCTCGAGAGAGGTGCGGATCATATCCTGCAACTTGTTCTGTTCGCTCATAATGAAGCTCCTTTCTTGCACGCGGCAGTGTCTTGTTTCTGCGCGTCTTTCTTGCGTTCTTTGATGTCGTCCCTCCATAACCTGTACTCGGCGGCCAGCGCGTCAAAGACGTGCAGTGTGAGGACGAGTTTGACGTCGGCGGCGGAATGCTCGCCAAGGAAGTCGGCCGTGATACTGACCTCGGGTTCTCTGGCGCGCAAGCGCGTGATGCGGTCGAGTAACGCCAGCAGGTAGGCCACGCTTTGCGACACCGCGCCGTAAGCGACGGCCGTGGTGGCGGCGTCGCCCGTTGCCACACGGATATGAAGCCGCGCGGTGCGCAATCGCAACCATTTGTATTTGCGCCGTACGATCAGCGAGAGAAGTCCGCGCACAAGGCGCAGTTCCTCACGCAACGAGGCCTCGTCAATGAGGCGATCCAGCGCGGGTATTTTTGTGGTCTTTTTTTGCTTTTTATAGTGTTTTTTCTTTTTGTTCGGGTTGCGGCGCAGGGGAATCTCCTTCCGATAAAAGAGGAGTCGCCATTCCAGTTTTACCTTGTCCTTTGCCGTCAGCGTGACGTGGACGGGCAGGGCGAGAATGATCAGGAACAGAAGGAGCACGGCGCCAACAACGATCAACGGAATGAACATACGCTCCTCCTTTCTGTCGGCTTTTCCGCGTGATCAGGCCTCGGATTCCGCGGTGCCCTCCTCGCCTGCCTGCTCGGCCATAGAGATGGAGAGCTGTTCACTGGCGGCGGGGTCGGGGAGCATGGCCTCGGTTTCGGGCAGATCGTCCAGAGAATTCAGGCCAAACACGCGCAAAAATTTTTCGGTCGTGCCGTACAGCAACGGGCGACCCGGTGCGTCCAGACGCCCCGTGGAGGCGATCAATTCCTTGTCGACAAGAGAGTTGACGGCGTAGTTGCTGTCCACGCCGCGCACCGCGTCGATGAAGGCGCGCGTGACGGGTTGGTTATACGCAACGATGGCCAGTACCTCCATGGAGGAATTGGAAAGGTTGCCGCCGCGGCGAATGCCCAGCGCTTCTCTGATGTACGTGCCGTACTGCTCCTTGGTGCAGAACTGGCAGGAATCCTTGAACATAAGTAGCATAATGCCGTGCTTGTCATTTTCATAATTTTTGGAAATGCGTTCCGCCAGGCGCTTGACCTCGCGCACGCCAAGGCCCGTGACCTCGGCTAATTTCTGATAGGGTACGGGGTAGCCCGCGGCGAATACCACCGCCTCGATGCAGGCCTCTAAATTCTTGATCGGTTGTACGTTTTCTTCGAGTTCCATATCAGTTCTCCTTCGTGGCGAGTGCTTCCAACTCGGCCTTTTCTTGCTCGTCGGTGGGGGCGTCGGGGTTGATGAAGAAGCGTGTGCCCTCTCCCCGCACGGAGTTATCCGACTCCTCGTCCTCTTCCATGATGATCTTGCGCACCTTGATCAATTCCAGAACGCCCATAAACGAGGCGATAAGGTCGGCCAGGGTGGGCTCGTCCTCCAGCAGTTCGCGCAACGTGGCGGTGCCGAAGGTGGAAAGCGTATTCAGAATGACGACGATCTTGCTCTCCACGGGCACGATGGGCTTGCTGACAATCGGCGTGAAGTTGGTGTGCGCCTTTTCCATAGCATCACGGTAGGCATTGATGCGGCGTACGGCGGCACAAAGAGAGAGGGGATCCTGATCCGTGACAAAGGTCTTGTCGGGAGAGATCTCGTCGGTGTCCTTGACCATACGGTTGCTGAAGAACGCGTAAAGTGGGTGCAGTTTGGGCGCCGCCTCTTTCATGTGCTGGTGGCGGAGCAGGATATCCGAGAGTTCAAAGCGTGGAGGCTTTTCGGGCTCCTCCTCGTGGGGCAGGAGCATCGCACTCTTCCAGACCATCAACTGACTTGCCATGTTGAGGAAGTCCGTGGTGATCTCCATATCCAGCGCGTGTGCCTCGGCCAGAAACTCGATGTACTGGTCACAGATCGCCGCGATGGGGATATCCAGAATATTGAATTTGTTCTTTTCTATCAGCGTGATCAGAAGATCGAGAGGTCCCTCGAAGTCCGTCAGCTTATAGGTCATATTTTCCATTGGAAACTCCTTGCATCAGATAAGAAATCCCGCCATGCCAAAAAGGGCAAACAGGCCCTTGGCGATCAGTTCTGTGAAGAGACTGATCAAAGAGGAAAGGGGACCGAGCAATAAAAGGATAACCATGACGAGCGTGATATAACGCTCGTAGGGGGCAATTTTGAAATAGAGTTTGGGCGGCAACACAAGCAACAGAATGCGCGAGCCGTCAAGCGGGGGAATGGGCAACAGATTGAATACGGCGAGTGTCAGATTCATATACACGCCGTAGTACAAAAACAGGATCGTGAAGTAGGCGATGTTGCGCGTCAGTTCGCTCGAATAGGTCTGTTGCGCCAGCCACCCGAAGCCGACGAAGCGCATCAGCGCGACGAACACGATGGCGAGCAACAGGTTGGATACGGGTCCTGCGAGTGCCGAGAGCGCCATATCGCGACGCGGCTTGCGGAAGTTGCGCGTGTTGATCGGCACGGGGTTGGCCCAACCGAAGCCCGCAAGCAACATACAAAGAGCACCGATGGGGTCCAGATGCTTGAGGGGATTGAGCGTGAGCCGCCCGAGGTTGCGCGCGGTGGGATCGCCCAGTTTGTACGCCACGAAGCCGTGTGCGGCCTCGTGCAACGACAGCGAGAGCAGGATAATGGGGAGTGAGAGCAGTGCGGAAATGATATAATCGGTCATATCGCCGCCTGCAAGCATGTAACGGAACATAAACTTCTCCTTAAAGTAGGCAGTTATTACTCGCAGTCATTACGCACGAGATCCTCAAAGGATTCGCGCTTCACGGCAAGCCGCGCCTTGCCGTTTGCGATCATCACAACGGGCGGACGGGGCAGACGGTTGTAGTTGGAGGCCATGGCGTAGTTATACGCACCCGTGGTGAGCACGGCAAGAATATCGCCGCGCACGGGGCGCTGGAGCGCCATACCTTCGCCGATCAGGTCGCCCGACTCACAGCAACGCCCCGCAACGGTGGCGATATAGTCGCGCGGTGCATCGGCGCGGTTTGCCACAAGGGCAGTGTATTGCGATTGATAGAGCGCGTAACGGGGATTGTCGGGCATACCGCCGTCCACGGAAACGTAGTTGCGAAAGCCGGGGATCTCCTTCACAGAGCCGACGGTGTAGAGCGTGATGCCTGCGGCGGCGACCAGCGAGCGACCCGGCTCAAGAATGATGCGCGGCACGGGCAATGCGAGCGCCTCGCACTGTGCACGCACGATTCCGCCGATTTCGGCGATCGCGGCGGCGTAGTCGATGTGTCTGTCGTGCTCGGTATAGGGCACGCCGAAGCCGCCGCCGAGGTTAAGTTCGGTTGCGGTAAAGCCGAGTGCGGCTTTCACGTCAGCGATGAATTGCAGCATAATGTGTGCGGCATCACGGAAGGGATCGATATCAAAGATCTGGGAGCCGACGTGACAGTGGAAGCCCGCGAGCGCCAGGTGCTTTTTGGAGAGCGCGTGGCGCGTGATGGCAAGGGCTTGTCCCGTAACGATGGCAGAGCCGAATTTGGAGTCCACGTGTCCCGTGCTGATGGCGCGGTGCGTGTGAGGATCGATGCCGGGCGTGATGCGCAACAATACCTTTTGCGTTTTGCCGCACGCACCCGCCAGTGCGTCCAGTGCGTCCAACTCTTCCACGTTGTCGGCCACGATTGTGCCAACGCCCATATCCAGTGCCATTTGCAGATCGGCGTCGGTCTTGTTGTTGCCGTGGAAATAGATGCGCTCGGCAGGGAAGCCGGCGCGCGTTGCCGTGTAGAGTTCACCGCCCGATACGCAGTCCACGCCAAGCCCCTCCTCGGCCACCAGACGGTAGATCCCCGTGAAGCAAAGCGCTTTGGAGGCGTAAAGGGGCAGAGCATCGGCTCCAAGGTGCGCGCGTGCCGCGCGCAGATAGGTGCGGCAATTCTCGCGGATCACGTCCTCGCAAAGCAGGTATGCGGGCGTGCCGAATTCGCGGGCAAGCGCTACGGCGTCAAGGCCGCCTACGGTCAGATGACCCTTTGCGCTCACGTCAAGATGCGGGTAGAGAATCATAGGAGTTCCTTTCCAAAAGAGTGGGACTTACACCCGTGCCGTCATGCGGATCTCACGGAGCAGTTCGGCCTTGCCCTCGCCCGTTAGTGCGGAGAAGGGAAGGATCGGCGTGCCCTCGGGGACCGCCTCGTGCGCGGCGAGTGCGGCGAGTGCCGCGGCTCGGTTCGTCTTGTTGAGTTTGTCGGTCTTGGTGGCAACCACGGCGAAGGGGAGTCCCATCTCGGTGAGATAATGCAACATCATCACGTCGTCTGCCGTAGGGCCGACCTTCAGGTCAATGAGTTGAAGCACGAGTGCGAGTCTATCGATGTTGGGGTTCTTTGTGAAATAGCCGTCCGTAAGAGCGGACCATTTGGCCTTCTCCTGCGGGGGGCGCTTGGCAAAGCCGTAGCCGGGGAGGTCCACGAGGAACAGTTTGCCGTCAATATCGTAAAAGTTTACGGTGATCGTTTTGCCGGGCGCACTACTCACGCGAGCGAGCGCCTTTCGCCCGAGAATGGTGTTCACGAGCGAACTTTTGCCCACGTTCGATCTGCCCGAGAGGGCGATCTGGGGCACGGGCTTTGCGGGGAACTGATGCGGCTCACCCGCGCTGATGTGAAGTTTGGCGTTTTGCAGATTCAGTTCAGGCATTCGTCGTACCTCTTGCGCCGAGTTCGGCAACGGTGGGGCGACAGAAGCGCACGGGGGAAAGCCCCTGTGCCTTGCCGCCGTTTGTCAGTGCGTGTGTCAGCACGTCAGCGAGCGTGCGGCAGGGAATGATTTCCAGCACTTTGACCGCCTCGGGGTCCAGTTCTGAAATCTCGCGCATATTATCGGAGGGGATCAGCACGGTGCGCACACCTGCGGCGGCCGCGGCCATGGTCTTTTCCTTGAGTCCGCCGATGGCAAGCACGTCACCCGTGAGGTTGACCTCACCCGTCATGGCAATATCGCGGCGTACGGGCGTGCCGGAAAGGGCACTCACCAGTGCGGTGACCATTGCGGCACCCGCAGAGGGGCCGTCCTTGGGGATCGCACCCTCGGGGAAGTGAATGTGCAGATCCTTCTTTCTGTAAAAGTCCTCGGCAATGCCGAACTCTCGCGCGTGTGCGCGAATGTAACTGACGGCGATGCGCGCGGATTCCTTCATCACGTTGCCAAGCGAGCCCGTGAGTTCCGTCTTGCCTTCGCCGGGGAGCACGAGTGCCTCGACCTTGAGCAGATCGCCGCCCGCCTCGGTGTAGGCAAGTCCGTTGACCACGCCTACGGGATCGGTGTCGGCAATGCGGTCGTGCAGCAGTTTGCGGGGGCCCAAGAATTCGGGCAGATTGGCGGCGGTCACGGTGACGCGACCTTTTTCGCCTTCTGCCACGCGACGGGCGGCCTTGCGGCAGACCGTGGCAATGTGACGCTCCAGATTGCGCACGCCTGCCTCGCGTGTGTAATCGTCAATGATATCGCTTACGGCCTCGTCTGTGATGCGGAGCATACGGCGGTTCAGGCCGTGGCGCTTCAACTGTTTGCCGATGAGATGATGGGCGGCAATGCTCATCTTCTCGTTTTTGGTGTAAGTAGAGAGTTCAATGATCTCCATACGGTCAACGAGGGGCCGCGGTACCGTGTCCAGCGTATTGGCGGTGGCGATGAACACGCAATCCGAGAGATCGAAGGGCAGTTCCACAAAGTGATCGCGGAAGGACTTGTTCTGCTCACCGTCCAGTACTTCAAGCAATGCCGAAGAGGGATCGCCGTGCGCGTCGCGCGTGAGTTTGTCGATCTCGTCAAGTAGGATCAGCGGGTTGTTCACGCCCGCTTGCGAAATGGCGGCGATGATGCGCCCGGGCATGGCGCCCAGATACGTCTTGCGGTGACCGCGAATGTCCGCCTCGTCACGCACGCCGCCAAGCGACACGCGCACGTATTTGCGGTTCATGGCCTCGGCCAGCGACCTTGCGATCGAGGTCTTGCCGACACCGGGAGGGCCGACAAGGCACAGGATCTGATTTTTTAGATCGGGATTCAGTTTTTTCACGGCCAGATATTCGAGAATACGTTCCTTCACTTTTTCCAGACCGTCGTGGTCGCGCGCCAGAATGCGGCGTGCGGCGGCGATATCGGTGCGATCCTTGGTGGAAGTGTTCCAGGGGAGGTCCAGGCAGACGTCCAGATAGCCGCGCAGGACACTGGCCTCGGCAGAGCCGAAGGGGGTCTTGGACATGCGATCGTTTTCCTTGAGCAGTTTCTTCTCGACCTCGGCGGGGAGTCCTGTGGCCTTGATACGGGCCTGATACTCGTCGATCTCGCTGTCTCCGTCCTCACCCAGTTCCTCCTGGATCACGCGGATCTGCTCGCGCAGATAGTAATCCTTCTGGTTGCCCGCAAGACGGTCGCGCACTTCCTTGTGGATCGACATCTCACACACAAGGAGTTCTGCTTCCTCGTGGAGGAGTTCCAGCAAGCGCTCCAGACGCGCGTTGGGGTCGAACTGCTCCAGGATCGCTTGCTTATCCTCGTAGCGGACCAGGATATTGGCGGCCACAAAGTCGGCAAAGGCGCCGGGGGATTCGATGGCGAGTGCGGCCTTGACCACGTCCTCGGAGAGGTTGGGCAAAAGGGACGCGACCTCGGACATCGTGGCTTTGGCCACACGGAGCATTGCCTCGGTACGCAGTGTGAGTTCGGGCGCGGGTTCTTCGGCGGCGTAGGCGACTTCTGCCGTGTAGTAATTGGCAAAACGGTGGAGCGCGATCAGTTCCGCGCGGGCAAAGCCCTCGCAGAGAATGCGGGTGGCACCCTCGGCGGATTTGACGCTTTGTCCGATCTTGGCTACGGTGCCGATGCGGTAGAAGTCCTCGATATGATAGTCGCCCTCACAGGGCTTTTTGAGTGAAATGAGCAACACAAAGGAGTTGGTGGCATTCGCCGCCTCGGCCGCGAGCGCAGAGGGCTCGTCGCTGATCTCAAAATTGAGCGGAACGGCAGGGAAGGCCGCCACACCGCCAAGCGCTACGACGGGCAGTGTCAGGTGTTGCATGAGTTTTACGGATTGGGACATCGATATGATCCTTTCGGGTAAAGTTATACAGTATACTATTATAACACATAACTCTGTCGTTTTCCAGTGGTTTTCAAAAAAGTTTACAATAATAAATAAAAACCGCCCCACAGAGCGGTTTCCCCTGAAAAAACAAAAGGCACGGCGCAAAAGCCGCTTGTGCGTGTTGGTGCCATAAGCTTGACACTCCGCACTCAGGGGCGATACACCGTGCTCGCAACGGGCGTTTCCTCCATTGCCCTGTCATTATACCGCATTCTGTCGAATTTGTAAATGTCCAAAACAGACAATTTTCGGCGTGAAAATTCGTCAAAAATGCAAGATATAGAAAAAACGTCAAAAAAAGAGCGCGAATTTGTTCAAAATGCCCACAAAAACCGCAAAAAAAGCAGCGTAAAAAAAGATGAGCAAAAAAGAGAAAAACACTTGACAAGCGGCGGCGCTTGTGCTATAATATCATAGCAATGAAGCAGAGCCCTCCGCTCTCACCCTGCCGCAGACGGCGCGCAGCGGTTGATATTTTCTCGCTTTTGGGAGATCCTTTTGGCGTGCGGAGTGTTTTTGCTTCGCGCGATTTTTTATTTTGCCGGGGACCCCCCGGGAATTGGAGGTAACCTTCTATTAGCACCGGAAAAGACATGCTGATCAATGAGGATATCCGCGAGAAGGAGGTCCGTTTGATCGGTGAAGATGGAGAAGCGCTCGGTATGGTCACTTCGGCCACCGCACTCAAAATGGCTTATGACCGCGGACTGGATCTTGTTCTGATCGCACCGCAGGCAACGCCTCCCGTGTGCCGTATCATGGATTACGGCAAGTATCGCTTTGACCGCGAAAAGAAGGAAAAGGAAGCGAGAAAGAAGCAACAGACCATCGAACTCAAGGAGGTTCAGCTCTCCTGCCGTATCGACGTGCACGACTTCGAGACCAAGGCACGCAATGCCGTCAAGTTCCTCACCGCAGGCAACAAGGTGCGCGTGGTGGTTCGTTTCAAGGGCCGTGAGATGGCGCATCAGGAGCTTGGCCGTGACGTGCTTACGCGCTTTGAGGCCGCCGTTGCTCCCGCAGGCGTCGTGGAGAAGCGTCCCGTACTGGACGGCCGTCTGATGACGATGATTGTTGTCCCCAACAAAAATAACTAACGTATCTTAACGGTGTGACACACCTGAATGATAGCATAGAATGATGCAAAGGAGATAAACAAAATGGGAAAAATCAAAACACATAAGGCTGCTGCCAAGAGATTTTCCGTTACCGCAAACGGCAAGGTGAAGATCAACCATTGCCACCACCGCCACAACCTCGGTCTCAAGACCGCAAAGCGCAAGAGACATCTTCGCACCGCCGGCGTTCTCAGCGCGTCCATGACGCCCACCGCCCGCAAAATGATCCAGCAATAATCGAAACGGAGGATAAACAGCAATGGCAAGAGTAAAAGGCGCAATGATGACGCGCAAGAGAAGAAATAAGGTTCTCAAGGCCGCCAAGGGCTACTGGGGCGCAAAGTCCAAGCACTTTAAGGTTGCAAAGCAGGCCGTAATGAAGAGCGGCAACTATGCATTTGCAGGCCGCAAGATGAAGAAGAGAGACTTCCGCAGACTCTGGATCACCCGTATCTCTGCTCAGGCAAAGGTATGTGGCTTGAACTACTCCACGATGATGCACGGTCTCAAGAAGGCAGGTATCGAGCTCAACCGCAAGATGCTGGCCGAACTGGCTGTTTCCGACAAGGAAGCATTTGCAGCAATCGCAGAGCAGGCAAAGGCCGCTCTTTGATGATGAAAAACCCGGTGTAAGGCCGGGTTTTTTGTCTATCTCGAGGGAGGGGGAAAGCCCCCCGAAAAATGCAAAAGGAAGGGAAACGGTATGGAAAAACGGGTTGAATACATCACCTCAAGGCAGAATACTTTGCTGGTGCTTTTGCAAAAACTCTCGGACAGGAAACACCGCCGCCGCGAGGGGTTGTTCCGCTTTGACGGACGCAAACTCCTTTTTGAGGCGCTTGGTGCGCGCCTGCCGCTCCACACCGTTCTTCTTTGCGAGTCCTCCGCAGAGGAATTGTTGGGGCAGATGCAGACGTACGAGGTGGCGGATGCCATCCGCATCGTCGTTTTGCCCGATGCGCTTTTTGAGCGCGTGAGCGAGGAAAAATCACCCGAGGGTGTGATTTGTATTGCAAAGCATCTTGACAAAATCCACAAAATCGTTACAATAAATAAAGACAGCGATGCGGCGAACGACCTTTTGCCGGGTCGCACTCTGTTTTTGGAGAGCGTACGCGATCCAGGGAATCTCGGTACCGTGATCCGATCCGCCAGGGCTTTTGGCGTTGTCAATCTGATTTTGTCGGCGGACTGTGCCGACATCTATCACCCCCGCACGATCCGCGCCGCGATGGGCACGCTGTTCTCACAGCATATCCTCATCGTACAGGACGCCCCTGCCGCCGCAAGAGCACTGGCAGGGAACCGTCGCGTGTTTGCCGCCGCGCTGGAACCGAGTGCCGAGCGCCTTGGGCGTCTCACGCTTTCGGTCGATGACGTGGCCGTGGTGGGCAACGAGGGACACGGTCTTTCGCGCGAGATGCGCGAGGCGTGTACGCACAGTATTTTTATCCCGATGGAAGCGGGTGTGGAATCGCTCAATGCGGGCGTTGCCGCCTCCGTGCTTCTGTGGGAGATGTATCGAGGTAACTGATGCAACACGAATTGCTTTGGCTGGAACTTGCCGAGTATCTGGGTCCGCGCTCCGCGGCCTTCCGTCCGTTGTTGGACGCCTTCGGAACGCCCGAGGCGATCTTTGCGGCCGACGAATCGGCATTGCGCGAGGTGCTCTCCGAGCACGCGTCGGGCACGATACGGGCCCTTCTGCGCCGCCGCAAGGAAAAGCGCGCCAAGGAGATCTCCCTTTATTGTCACCGCGCGGGTGTACGCGTGCTCCCTTACGATCACGCGGACTATCCCACGCCCTTTCGTGAGATCTCCGATCCGCCCGTTCTCGTTTACTGTCGGGGACGGTTGCCTGATTTTGACAAATTCGCCACCGTCGGCGTAGTCGGACCGCGCAAAGCGGACGCATACGGCGAATCGGTCGCGTATAAACTATCCTTTGAGATGGCCGCCGCAGGTGCGGTGATCGTCAGCGGTCTTGCTGACGGCATTGACGGGATCGCAACGGCAGGTGCGCTTGCCGCAGGCGGTACGTCGGTTGCCATCTTCGGGTGCGGTATTGATCGCATCTATCCCGCGCATCATACCAAACTCTGTGCGGAATGTATTGAGCACGGTGCGGTCATCACCGAATATGCGCCGGGAACACCGCCGAACAGGCAGAATTTCCCGATGCGAAACCGACTCATCAGTGCGCTCTCGCGTGCCGTACTCGTGGCTGAAGCGCCCGAGATCAGCGGCTCGCTGATCACGGCCCGTTACGCGATCCTGCAGGGCAAACCGCTGTTTGCGGTGCCCGGGGACATCACCTCGCCGCACTCCGTCGGCTCCAACCTGCTCTTGCAGGCGGGTGCCAGACCCGCTATGTGCGCGGAGGATATCCTGCATCCGCTGTTGCCGCGTTATCACGCAACACTCTCGCCCAAGGCACTGAAGGAGGCGCAGCAGTACTCTGAACTCACGCCCGATATCTTCAGGCGCTTCGGTATGCGTTCCTCGGCGGATAAGGGTATGCGCCGCCGTCATCGCGCCACTGCCGAAAACGTGGCCACGTCCGTGGCGATCATCGGCGAAGGCGGGTGCGTCAAGGAGGAATCGAAGGTAGCGGACGTTTCTATGCTGACGCCGCGTCAGCGTGAGATATACCGCATGATGCCGAGCGGCAGATTTGCCGTAGACGCATTGACCGAACAGGGAATACCGACGGCGGAAGCGATCGGCACGCTGACGGTGTTTGAAGTATACGGCCTCGTCCGCCAGGCGGGCGGTGGCCTTTATCAAAAGAAATAAACACAAACCACGAGTGATTCGTGAAAACTGAAAGGAAACCTTACATGGCAAATCTCGTTATCGTGGAGTCGCCTTCCAAGGCGGCGGCCATCAAAAAGTATCTCGGCTCGAACTACAAGGTCATTGCATCCAAGGGACACGTTCGCGACCTGCCCAAGAGTACGCTCAGCGTGGACGTGGAGAATGGCTTTGAGGCGCATTACATCAATATCCGCGGCAAGGGTGATCTGATCCGTGAGATCCGCAAGGAGGCCAAGGCTGCCAAGAAGATCTTTCTCGCACCTGACCCTGATCGCGAGGGTGAGGCAATCGCCTGGCATTTGGCCGCCGCGCTCAATATGGAGCCCGAGAAGATGTTGCGTGTCAGCTTTAATGAGATCACGCCCGACGTGGTGCGCGCGGCCATCAAGGAGCCCCGTGCCATTGATATGAATCTCGTCAACGCCCAGCAAACGCGCCGCATCTGGGATCGCGTGGTGGGCTATAAACTCTCTCCTTATCTGTGGAAGTCTGTAAAGAACGGTCTTTCCGCAGGCCGTGTGCAGTCGGTTGCCGCCCGTATCATCGTGGACCGCGAGGAGGAGATCCGTGCGTTCGTTCCCGAGGAATACTGGACCGTGGACGCCAAGGTGGGCGCCAAGGACAAGGCCTTTACCGTGCACTTCTTCGGTACGGAAAAGGGCAAGGTCAAACTGTCCGACGGGGCCGCCGCTATGGCAGTGGTGAACGCCGTTGCGGGCAAGGAATTCAAGGTAAAGAGCGTCAAGCGCGCAACGCGCCAGAAACTCCCCGCACCTCCCTTCACGACCTCTACGATGCAACAGGAGGCCTCCCGTAAACTCGGCTTCCAGTCCCAGCGTATCATGCGCGTGGCACAGGAACTTTACGAGGGTATCAACGTCGGCACCGAGAACGGTGGCGTACAGGGTCTGATCACCTATATGCGTACCGACTCGCTCCGTGTGTCCGCAGAGGCACAGAGCGCCGCCGCCGCACTGATCGCCGAGAAGTACGGCAAGGACTACTGTCCTGCCAAGCCCCGCGTTTACAAGACGCGCGCGAATGCGCAGGACGCGCACGAGGCCATTCGTCCCTCGCGCGTGGATCTCGATCCCGCCAAGGTACACAAGTACCTGACGGTGGATCAGTACCGTCTGTATAAGTTGATCTGGGAGCGCTTTGTCGCAAGCCAGATGCAGTCCGCAACGCTCAACACCCTGGCCGTTGAACTGGAATCCGAGGGCTATCTGTTCCGCACGGGCGGATACAGTGTGGCGTTCCCCGGCTATATGGCCGTATACGAGGAGACCGAGGAAGAGGACACCCGCGCCGACAACATCGGTGAACAGCGCGATCTGCGCATTCCTGAACTTGCCGAGGGCGAACTGGTGCGCGCACACGAGGTGGATCCCACCCGTCACTTCACCGAGGCACCCCCCCGTTACACCGAAGCGTCGCTGATCAAGTTCCTTGACGAAAAGGGAATCGGCCGTCCGAGTACCTACAATACCATCATCACCACCATCGTGTCCCGTAATTACGTGACGCGTGACGGCAAGGCGCTCGTTCCCACGCCTCTGGGCGAGGTGACGACCAAACTGATGAAGGAGAATTTCCCCGACATCGTAGACTACACCTTCACCGCACACATGGAGGATCAGCTCGACGAGATCGAAAGGGGAGCGGCCGATATGACCGAGGTACTGGATTCGTTCTGGAAGGGCTTTTCCGAGGAACTTTCCCGTGCCGAAACGACGATCGGCAAGGGTAGTTTCGAACTTCCCGTAGAGGAGACCGATATCATCTGTGACAAGTGCGGTGCCAAGATGGTCGTGAAGAACGGCCGTTACGGCAAGTTTGCCGCTTGCCCCAACTATCCCAACTGCAAGAACACCAAGCCCCTCACGGAGCAGACCGAGCAGGCGGAAAAAGTGGAGAAAAAGGCCCCCGTTGTGGCAGATTTCAAGTGCGAACTCTGCGGTGCGGATATGGTGCAGAGAAACGGCCGTTACGGCACGTTCTTCGCTTGCTCCCGTTACCCCGCTTGCAATTTCACCAAGCAAAAGACCAAGGAACTGGACGTTCCTTGCCCCAAGTGCGGCTCCAAGGTATTGGTAAAAACGGGCCGCAATAAGACCGTATTTTACAGTTGTGAGAAGTATCCTGCTTGTGATTTCTCTTCTTGGGATATGCCCGTGGCAGAAAAGTGCCCCAACTGCGGCAAGACGCTGTTCCGCAAGAAGGGTAAGGCACTGATCGTATGCCACGATAAGACCTGCGGCTACCGCCGTGAGGCAGAGGAACTGCCTGCACAGGAGAGCGAAGAATGAGCATCGCGCCCGTAACGGTACTCGGCGCAGGGCTTGCGGGAAGTGAGGCCGCCTGGCAGATTGCCGAGCGCGGCGTGCCCGTAACGCTCGTGGAAATGAAGCCGAAGCGCCTTACGCCCGCGCATCACTCGGAGCAATTTGCAGAGCTTTGTTGCTCGAATTCACTGCGTTCGGACGCGCTTTCCAACGCCGTGGGGCTCCTCAAAGAGGAGATGCGGCGTATGGATTCGCTGATCCTTGCGGCGGCAGATGCCACCCGTGTGCCTGCGGGCTCGGCACTGGCTGTTGACCGCACACTGTTTGCACAGTACGTGACCGACCGCATCAAGGGACACCCCCTAATCACGGTCGTGGAGGACGAGGCCACCGAGATCCCCGTAGACGGAGTGGTCGTGGTGGCAACGGGCCCCCTCACGTCAGATGCGCTGGCGCACAAGATCGCGGACCTTGCGGGCGCAGACGGGTTGTATTTTTACGATGCCGTTGCCCCCATTGTGGAGTTTTCCTCGATCAATATGGACGTGGCCTTTTTCGCGTCTCGCTACGATAAGGGAGATGCGGACTACGTCAACTGTCCGATGACAAAGGAGCAGTACGACGTCTTTTACGAGGCGTTGGTGAGTGCCCGCGAGGCAGAACTCAAGGAGTTTGACCGCGAGGGACAGGCCTCGCCCAAGGTCTTTGAGGGTTGTATGCCCGTGGAGGTCATGGCGCGTCGCGGCTATGATACGCTTCGCTACGGTCCGCTCAAGCCGGTGGGTCTCGTTGACCGCCGAACGGGTCGGGAATCCTTTGCCGTAGTCCAACTCCGTAAAGAGAATCAAGAGGGAACGATGTACAATCTGGTCGGGTTCCAGACGCATCTTGCTTTCCCTGAACAAAAGCGCGTGTTCTCGCTGATTCCGGGCCTGGAAAATGCCAACTTCCTGCGCTACGGCGTGATGCACCGCAACACGTATCTGCACTCGCCCGGCTTCCTTGATGCAAATTATGCCACACTTGCACGCCCCACCCTCTTTTTTGCAGGGCAGATGACGGGCGTGGAGGGATATATCGAATCCGCAGGATCAGGACTTGTGGCAGGCATCAACGCCGCACGCGCGGCGCGTGAACTGCCGCCCTTCTTCTTCCCGAAGCACACGATGCTGGGCGCGATGGGCGCGTACGTGGCAAACGGCGGTCTTGGCGACTTTGTGCCGATGAACGCCAACTTTGGTATCGTAGAGCGACTCGATCGCAAGGTGCGTGGTGGGAAATCCGCCCGACACGAGGCGTTGAGCGAGCGAGCCCTTGATGCACTCGCCGCTGTGGCGGACGAGGCAAAACATTAAAAAATCCACCCGTTTTGGGGGTAAAATGCAAAAAGGAGGAGAAGGCATGCAATCGCGTGAGATCTGCGAACTGGAAAAGCAAATCGGCTATACCTTTGGCGATCGGTCGCTTCTGGAGCGCGCGCTGATGCATTCCTCCTTCGCCAACGAGCATACGGGCAACCGCATTCACTGTAACGAGCGATTGGAATTTCTCGGTGACTCGGTGCTCTCCCTTTGCGTGTGCAGATATCTGTACGTCACCTATCCTGACCTGCCTGAAGGACGCCTGACGGTGCTCAAAAAGAACGTTGTGTGCCAACGCGCACTGGCGGAATACGGCGCAGAGATCTCGCTTGGCGACTATCTGTTGCTCGGCAAGGGCGAGGCCAAGGACGGCCGCGAGAAGCCGAAGATCCTGGAGGACGCGTTTGAGGCATTGCTCGGTGCGCTGTATCTGGACAGCGGAAATCTGCGCACCGTGGAGAAATTCCTACTTCCGTTTGTGAAAAGAGAACTTCAGAAGATGGAAAAGGACCTGGTTCCCTTGGAGGACTACAAGACGCTTTTGCAACAGTACGTCCAGCAAACGCCGGGGGAAGAGTTGCGGTATGAAACCGTGAGTGAAGAGGGCCCCGATAACGCGAAAACCTTTACCGTTCGGGTGCTAATTAACTCAAATTGCTTTGGACGGGGCGTGGGCAGTTCCAAAAAAGAAGCGGAACAAAACGCCGCAAGAGAGGCACTGGGACAATACCTGCCCAAATGACAAAAAAGCCGAGCGCGATCCTGTGTGGATCGTGCTCGGCTTTTTTGCGCGAATGTAGCCTGAAATTAGTGAAAAACACTTGCTTTTTCTATCATAATGAGTTATAATATTTAATTATATAAGCATATTAGAAAGGAGGTAAACGCTCTTGTATTTGAAGTCATTGGAACTGCAGGGATTCAAATCCTTCCCCGACAAGACCAAACTGACCTTTGAGCGCGGTACTACGGTCATCGTGGGCCCCAACGGAAGCGGTAAGTCTAACATTTCCGATGCCATGCGCTGGGTGTTGGGTGAGATCTCGTCCAAAAGTCTGCGCGGCACGAAAATGGAAGATATCATTTTCGGCGGTGCCGACAGTCGCCGTCCCATGGGCTTTGCCGAGGTTTCCGTAACCTTTGACAATACCGATCCGAACAACCGCCTGGAGTGCCCCGACGAGGAAGTGACGGTAACGCGTCGCTACTATCGCGGCGGTGAGAGCGAGTACTTCATCAATCGCCGTGCGCGCCGCTTGCGTGACGTGTACGAGTTGTTTATGAATACCGGTGTAGGCCGTGACGGCTATTCGATCATCGGACAGGGTAAGATCGCCGAGATCATTTCCCGTAAGTCCGACGAGCGCCGCTCGATCTTTGAGGACGCCTCGGGTATTGCCAAGTTCCGCCACCGTAAAAACGAAACGGAGCGCAAACTCAAGACCACCGAGGAGAACATGACGCGCGTGAACGACGTCTTCCAGGAGGTGTCCGCACAGGTGGGTCCCTTGGAAAAGGAGGCCGAGCGCGCCACGCGTGCACTGGAACTGCACGAGGCCAAAAAGAAGGCCGACGTGCAACTCTGGCTCTATGATTCCGAGCATCTGCGCGAGCAGATTTGCGAAGCCGAGGAGCGGTATCGCAACAGTACCTATGACCTTAAACTTGCCGAGGAGGCCATTGAAAACTTCAATGCGCGCTCCGCACAGTTGTTTGAGGAGTCGCAGGCCAACAAGGCGAAGGCCGCAGAACTTTTAGAGCAGATCCAGACGCTCACGCGCGAGAACCATACGCGCGAGAACCAGTACCTGGTGACCGAAAACAGCATCGCCAACACGCGCGAGAAGATCGCCGCCACGAATGCGAGCATCGCCGCCAAGCGTGAGGCGTTGCGTGCCGAGATGGCAGAGGGCGATCGCCGCCGCGCCGCCGCCGAGGAGTTGGAACTCCGCCGCGCGGAACTGGAGAAGGCGCACACTGCCAAGGCCGAAGAAGCACAGGAACTTGCCAACCGCGCATTTGCCATTGCGGGCGAGGTCGCCACGGCCTTTGCCGACATTGAGGAGCGCGAGGCCGAGGCCATGGACATTCGCGTCCGTATGCAGGTATTGGAGAACGGAAAGAAGAACGATAGCGGAAAGCACGACAGTATGGAGAGCGAGATCGCGTCCTACCGTGCCACCTCCGACCGTCTTGCCGCGGATCTGAAGGCGGCCGAACAGGTTGCCGACGAGTATCGCGTGCAGATGGAGGCGTGCGAGCGAGAGATCGCAACGCTTGACGCACAACTCTCGACGCTCGGTCAGGATCTGGACGAGTTGACCGAGAAGGAAAACGAGCAACGCGTGGAGGCCGACATCGCCCGTCAGCGCATCGAGGCATTCCGTGCGATGGAGGAGCATTTTGAGGGCTACGGCCACGCCGTTCGTTACGTGATGGAGGCGTACGCCGCGGGCCGCATTACCGACGCCGCAGGCCGCAGATGCGGCAAGATCTACGGACCCTTGTCCAAGGTGATCTCCGTGGAGAAAGCATACGTGACGGCCATTGAGATCGCACTCGGCGTCAATCTCCAGCACATCGTGGTGGAGGACGAGTCGGTGGCCAAGGCCGCCATTCATACCCTGAAGCGGGCAGAGGCTGGCCGTGCCACCTTCTTCCCGATCTCTGCAATGCGCGGGCAAAGCGTGACTGCCGAAATGGAGGACGCGGCAAAGTGCCGCGGCTACGTGGGCATTGCCTCGGAACTGGTGGACTGTGAGGATCGCTTTAGTGAGATCGTGTCCTCTCTGCTTGGCCGCACGGTGGTATTCGACAATCTGGATAACGCCACCGAAATGGCGCGCAAGACACGTTTCCGCGTCAAGGTCGTGACGCTGGACGGTCAGGTCATCAATGCGGGCGGTTCCTTTGCGGGCGGTTCGCACAAGCAAAAATCGGGTATTCTTTCCCGCAGTGGTGAGATCGCCACGCTCTCCGAGAAATTGGAGCGCCTCACTGCCGCACTGGCGGAGCACGCCGCGGCACGCGAGGAATTGGAGGCACAGATCCGTGCCGTCAGCGAGCAACGAGAGGATCTGGACGCACGCCGTCAACTGCTTGCCACGCTCTTTGCGGGCGAGGAGAGCAACACGGCACAGTGCCGCGCCAAGTGGGAGGCCAACGAGGCGCTGATCGTCAAACTGCAAGAGGATTTCAAAGCGCTGGAACTGCAACGTGCGGGCTATGAGGAGGAACTGTTGCTCCTTGCCGAGCGCGAAAAGGCATTGCGCCGTCAGATCGAGGAGATCACCTCCGTGCGTGCCGATAAGGACGTGGAGCGCAACGGCGTGCTGGATCGCAAGACCGAGATCGAGTCGGAACTGACCGAGTTGTATATCGGCATCAGCGGCGTACGCAAGGACCTGGAAACGGCCGCTGTGTACATTCAGGAATCCGTGGCGCGTGCCGACGCACTGCGTGCGGAGATCGACGCACTCGTTGCGCAGGTCGCCGAATTCGAGGAGAGTATTCGGGTCGACGTGCTCCGTCAGGAGGCGAACCGCAACACGTTTGCCGAGGGCGAGCGTGTGCTGGAGCAACTGAACGAGCGCCACCGCGTCCTGATGGCGGGCGATATGGCCTTTGAGAAGAAACTGTCCGATATCAACGCCAAGATCCAGGACAAGATGGCGCAAAAGGAATTGGTGTTCCGTGCGCACACGAAGAACGAGAACCGTCTGCATGCCCTGCAGGACGAGCAGGATAAACTCGCCACCCGCTTCTTTGAGGATTACGAGATGTCCCGCAACGATGCACTGGCGCTTGGCTATGAGTTGATCACTGCCGCAGAGCGCCCCGCCGTGCAGGAATTGCAGATCAGTTGCCGCAACCGTCTGCGTGCCATCGGTAACGTGGACCTGGACGCGGTGAACAAATACAAGGAAGTCAAGGAGCGCTACGATTATATGGCGGCACAGATCGCCGATATGACCGCCGCGCGCGACGATCTGTTGCGCATCATTCGCGACCTGGAGACCGAGATGCGCACGGCCTTTATGACCACCTTTGAGCAGATCAACAAGAACTTTAACCGTACCTTCTCCGAGTTGTTCGGCGGCGGTAGCGCAGAGCTTTCGCTCTCCGACCCCGACGACGTACTGACGAGCGGTATCGAGATCAAGGCGGCGCCTCCCGGAAAGATCATCAAGAATCTGGTGCAACTTTCGGGCGGTGAGCAGTCCTTCATTGCCATCGCGCTGTTCTTTGCGATCCTGCAGGTCAATCCCACGCCCTTCTTTATTCTGGACGAGATCGAGGCGGCGTTGGACGAAGTGAACGTAGCGCGTTTTGCCGCTTACATCAAACGCTATTCGCTGGATACCCAGTTCATTCTGATCACGCACCGCCGCGGCACGATGGAGGCCGCCAACCGCCTGTACGGCGTTACGATGCCCGAGCGCGGTATTTCCAAGGTGCTGACACTGGACGTGAGTTCGATTTCCGGCAAGCAGGAAGGAGATGACTGGAGTGGGATTTTTAGCCAGGCTACGTGAAGGCCTTGCCAAAACCAAGAACGCGATCTTCGGTCGCATTGACGCGCTGATGAAGGCGTTTGTCCGTGTGGACGAGGACTTTTTGGAGGAACTGGAAGAACTGCTCATCACCGCCGACGTGGGTGTCGGTGCGACTGAGGAGATCCTGGATCGCCTGCGCGAGGAGATCAAGGAGGACAGATTGAAGGAGTCCGCACAGATCAAGGACGCCTTGAAGCGGATCCTTGCCGATATGATCGGCGAGGGCGACGTGCTCCATCTGGATACCACCCCTGCCGTGATTCTGATCATCGGCGTGAACGGTGCGGGCAAGACCACCTCCATCGGTAAAATTTCGAATCGCTTGCGCAAGAGCGGCAAGCGTGTGGTCGTGGCCGCCGCGGACACCTTCCGCGCCGCCGCGATCGACCAGTTGGCCGTGTGGTGCGAGCGCTCGCGCGTGGATCTCGTCAAGCAGCAGGAGGGCTCGGATCCCGCCGCTGTGGTGTACGATGCGATCCAGTATGCCAAGAAGAAGCAAGCGGACGTGCTGATCATTGATACGGCGGGACGCTTGCACAACAAGAAGAATCTGATGGACGAGCTCGCCAAGATCAATCGCGTGATCTCGCGTGAGTTGCCCGACGCCGCAAGAGAGAATCTGCTGGTGTTGGACGCCACCACGGGTCAGAATGCGATCCTGCAGGCCAAGGAATTCAGCCGCGCGGCCGATATTACGGGCCTGATCCTCAACAAACTCGATGGCACTGCCAAGGGCGGCATCGTGCTTTCGATCCGTTCCGAACTGGGACTCCCCGTCAAGTTCATCGGCGTGGGTGAGAAGATCGACGATATGCAGGAGTTTGACGCGGACGAGTTCGTGGCCGCGCTGTTTGAGTGATGGAAAAAACGGTAGTCGTCCTTGCCAGTCGCAACAAGGGCAAGGTAGCGGAACTTCAGCGGCTTCTTTCGGTGGAACTCGGCGACGTGATCGAACTGCGCTCTCTTGACGAGGTCGGTATCACGGACGAGATCGAGGAGGACGGCACGAGTTTTGCCGAAAACGCCGCGATCAAGGCGCGTGCCGCCGCCGCATCGGGATATCCGGGCCTTGGCGACGATTCGGGCCTTACGGTGCGCGCACTGGACGGTGCGCCCGGTATTTATTCTGCGCGTTATGCGGGCGAGCACGGCAACGATGCCGCCAATAACGCACTGCTCCTTCGGAATCTTGCGACGAAGAAGGATCGTGCCGCCGCCTTTGTGTGCGCGCTGGCGCTTGCATATCCCGACGGGCGCGTGCTGTGCGCCGACGGGCGCGTGGAGGGTGAAATTCTCACCGAGCCGCGCGGCCAAGGGGGCTTTGGCTATGATCCGCTGTTTTACTACCCCCCGATGCAAAAGACGCTCGCGGAACTGAACCGCGAGGAGAAAAACGAGATCAGTCACCGCGGTGCGGCCGTGCGTGCCCTTGCGGCGGTGCTGAAAGGAGAAGGACCAAACGATGCTGACAAGTAAACAACGTGCACAACTTCGCTCGCTTGCCGCCAATATGGACGTGATCATGCAGGTGGGCAAGAGCGGCGTGACAGAGCCGATGGCGAAAACGGTTTCGGATGCGCTGGAGGCAAGAGAACTGATCAAGATGCGCGTGTTGGAAAATTCGGGTGAGGAAGTACGTGACGTGGCTGAGCAACTTGCCGCCGCCACGGATTCCGAGGTGGTTGCCGTGATCGGCAAGTGCCTGATTTTGTACCGCGAATCCGAGAACAAGAAAAGAATCGAGTTATGCTGAACGGACAGATCCGCATCGGCGTGTACGGCGGCACCTTTGCGCCCGTACACAACGGACATCTTGCGGCCGCCAAGGCGTTTATCGAGCAGATGCAGTTGGATATCCTTTACGTGATTCCCACCGCCATTCCACCGCACAAGCGCATTGACGGATCCGATGACCCCGCGCATCGCTACCGTATGTGCGAACTGGCTTTCTGGAACGAGGAAAAAGTGCTGGTGAGCGATATGGAGATCGCGCGCGGCGGTAAGAGTTTTACCGTGGATACGTTGCGCGAACTGTCGGGCGAGGATCGCAGACTCTTTTTGCTCCTGGGCACGGATATGATGCTGACGCTGGACACCTGGCGCGAGAGCGAGGAGATCTTCAAACTGTGCTATCCGATCTACGTGCGACGGGAGGGAAGCGACCCGATCTTAGAATCTCGTATCGTGGCGAAAAACAACGAATATCTGGCGAAATACGGCAAGATCGTGCGTCGGTTGATGTGCGATGCGATCGAACTTTCCTCGACCGAAATTCGCCGTCTGGTGCAGGCGGGACAACCGATCTCGCATCTGGTGCCTCCCGTTGTGGAGGGATATATCAACAAACACGGTCTGTACCGTGGGGAGAGTGCGAATGGCGGTCTTTGACGGGCAGACGTTAGAGGGGCTTCGCACCGCTATGCAGGCGGTGCTGTCGCCTGCTCGCTTTGCACACACACTGGGCGTGGAGCGCGCGGCTGCGCGTATGGCGGCACTGTATTGCCCCGCCAAGGAGAGTATGCTCCGTGCCGCGGCGCTTTTGCATGATTGCACGAAGGAGTACAGTCGCGCCGAGACCGACGCGGTGCTGTTGCGAGAGGGCATTCTGTTGCGCCCCGATGAGGCGGCCTCGCCCGCGATCCTGCACGCGATCACGGCCCCCCCACAGATCCGCCGTCTGTATCCCCTGTTTGCCACCCCCGAACTCTTGTCGGCAGTGCGTTGGCATACCACGGGGCACGAGGGAATGACCCTTGCCGAGGCGCTTTTGTATCTTGCCGACGTGATCGAGGACGGACGGGACTATCCCACCTGCGTGGCGCTCCGTGAGCGTTTCTGGGGCGTGGATCTTTGCCGCATGAGCGAATCCGAACGGCACGCGCATTTGTGCCGTGTGATGATCGCGGCACTGGAAAGTTCGTGCGATTCGATACGCCAAAAGGGCGGTAGCGTCTGTCTGGACACCGAGGCGGCGCTCTCGGAACTGAAGAAGAATAAAACCTTGAGAGGAACGAAATAAATGGAAGAACTGGTATTTGATCATTGGGCAGAACTGCCGTCCCTTGCGGACGCGAGTGCTGCCGAACTTGCCGAGATCGCGAGCGCGATCCTGGACGCAAAGAAAGGTCAGAACATTGCCGTGATCTGCGTGGCGGGTCGCAGTGATATCACCGACTATCTTGTGCTTTGCAGTGCAAATTCCAACACGCACGTGGTGGCGCTTTCGGGTGAGCTCGAGTTCCGTATGGGACAGCGCGGCGTGACGCCCTTGCACACCGACGGCGGGAACGCGCGCAACTGGCAGGTTGTGGATTACGGCACGGTGATGGTGCATATTTTTGACCGCGAGGCACGCGAGTTTTATAATCTGGATAAACTTTACAAAGAGGTTGCCGGCACAGCGGCGCCGAGGGAGGACTGATATGAAATACGATTTTGCGACCATTGAGCAGAAATGGCAAGAGAAGTGGGAAAAGGCGGGCATTTTCCATGCCGAGGATCTTTCCCCAAAAAAGAAATTTTACGGTCTTGTCGAGTTCCCCTATCCCAGCGGTGCGGGTATGCACGTGGGTCACATCAAGGCCTACGCGGGTCTTGAGGTTATCAGCCGCAAGCGCCGTATGGAGGGCTACAACGTCCTATTTCCCCTCGGCTTTGACGCGTTTGGTCTGCCCACCGAGAACTATGCCATCAAGACGGGTATTCACCCCCGCAAGGTGACGGACACCAATATCGCACGCTTTACTCAGCAGTTAAAGCGCGTGGGCTTCTCCTTTGACTGGGCACGCACCGTGGATACCACCGAGGAGGATTACTACCGCTGGACGCAGTGGATCTTCCTTAAGATGTTCGAAAACGGTCTTGTCTTCCGCGATACCGCGCTTGTCAACTATTGCCCCAGTTGTAAGGTTGTGCTCTCCAACGAGGATTCGCAGGGCGGCAAGTGCGATATCTGCAAGAGCGATATCATCCAGAAGTCCAAGGTCGTTTGGTATCTGCGCATCACCGCGTATGCAGACAAGTTGTTGCAGGGTCTTGACGACGTGGATTATCTGCCCAACATTAAGATGCAGCAGGTCAACTGGATCGGACGCAGTACGGGCGCGTTCGTCAACTTCTCTATGAAAGAGACCGACGACAAACTCCGTATCTACACCACCCGCCCCGACACGCTCTTTGGCGTGACCTTTATGGTCATTGCGCCCGAGCACCCCATTATTGAAAAGAACCGCGATCGAATCACCAACATCGACGAGCTTGACGCCTACCGCGAGGAATGCGCCAAGAAGACGGAATTCGAGCGCACCCAACTCATCAAGGAGAAGACGGGTGTGTGCATCAAGGGTCTGACTGCTCTGCACCCGCTCACGGGCAAGGAGATTCCGATCTACATTTCCGACTACGTGATGATGGGCTATGGCACAGGTGCCATTATGGCAGTGCCCGCGCACGACGACCGCGACTATGCGTTTGCCAAGAAGTTTGGTCTTGACATCATTGAGGTCATCAAGGGCGGCGATATCTCCCGCGAGGCGTATGCAGGTGACGGCGAGATGGTCAACTCCGATTTCCTTGACGGTATCGAAAAGAAGAAGGACGCGATCGCCCGTATGATCGCCGTGCTCGCCGAGCGCGGCATTGGCGAGGAGGGCGTGCAGTACAAGATGAAGGACTGGGCGTTCAACCGCCAGCGCTACTGGGGTGAGCCCATTCCGATCGTGCACTGCGATACGTGCGGCATGGTGCCCGTTCCTTACAGTGAACTGCCACTGAAACTGCCCCGGATCGAGAATTTCGAGCCAGGTGAGGGTGGCGAATCGCCTCTTGCCAAGATCGACTCCTTCGTGTGCTGCAAGTGTCCCAAGTGCGGTGGCGATGCGCGCCGCGAGACGGATACGATGCCTCAGTGGGCAGGCTCCTCCTGGTACTTCCTGCGCTATATCGATCCGCTCAACAACGACGTACTGGCCGACCCCGAGAAACTGGCTTACTGGTTGCCCGTGGACTGGTACAACGGCGGTATGGAGCACGTGACGCGTCACCTCATTTACAGCCGTTTCTGGCATAAGTTCCTGTACGATATCGGTGCAGTCCCCACAAAGGAGCCCTACGCCAAGCGTACCGCACAGGGTCTGATTCTGGGCCCTGACGGACAGAAGATGTCCAAGTCGCGCGGCAACGTGGTGGATCCCCTCAACGTGGTGGAGGAATTCGGCGCGGATACGCTCCGTGTGTATATCCTGTTTATGGGCGATTACGGCTCGGCGGCGCCCTGGTCCGAGAGCAGTATGCGCGGCTGTAAGCGCTTCCTTGACCGCGTGGCACAGCTTGCGGATAAGGCCAAGGGCAACGGTGTCACGAAGGCGTTGGAAACGCCCTTCCACAGAACCATCAAGAAGGTGACGTCGGACATTGAGGAGATGAAGTTCAACACGGCCATCGCCTCAATGATGGAGTTGCTCAATGAGATCGATAAGGTCGGCACCATCACCGTGGACGAGGTCAAGACGCTGGTTGCACTGCTTTGCCCCTTTGCACCTCACATTTGCGAGGAGATCTGGGAGGGTCTTGGCGGCGAAGGCTTCTGTTCGCTCGCACCCTGGCCCGTGTACGATGAGGCCAAGACCGTGTCGGACACCGTGGAGATCGCCGTGCAGTTGTGCGGCAAGCTGAAAGCCGTGGTGCTGATGCCTGCGGGCGCAACCCGTGAGGAGATGGCCGCCATTGCCAAAGCAGACGAGCGCGTGGCCGCCGCCCTTGAAGGCAAAACGGTGGTCAAGGAGATCGTTGTACCCGGCAAGATCGTGAATTTTGTTGCGAAATAAATTTTTCACGGCAAATATTGCAAACACTATTGACATACGAGAGAAAATCGTGTATAATATCAAAGGTAATTTTGGTTTAACCGCGAGGGGAGGGATATAGAAAATGGCAGAAGTGAAACTGAAAGAGGGCGAAACCCTTGACAGCGCTCTGCGTCGGTTCAAGCGCCAGTGCGCAAGATCCGGTGTTCTTGCCGAACTTCGCAAGAGAGAGCATTACGAGAAGCCCAGCGTAAAGCGTAAGAAGAAGTCTGAAGCTGCACGCAAGCGTAAGTACAAGTAATGAGAAAAAAGGACAGACGGTCGTCTGTCCTTTTTCTTTGCTCGCGATGTGTCTGAAAATGCAATTTTTTTGTCCAAATCTTTATTTACTTCAAGTTAAGATATGTTATAATGATGATAATCACAAATCTTGTGCGGTGTGTCACCGCGAAAGGAGTGCGTATGCGTAAGAAAAATTTTTCCGTGTGGCTTGACTGGCAGGGAGATGCCGCTGAGCTGAAGGACGGTGTTCTTGCAATTCTGCCCGACCTTGGCGCAACGCTTGCCGAGGACGGTATTCATATTACGCCCAAAAAGGTGAAGGGCGACCTCCTTGGAGTGAGGCGTCACGGCAATGAGGCAACTGTGACGTATGGGGAGCGCGTGCACTTTTTCCGCGCGCTGGGGCTTTTGGCACAGCACCTGGACGATGCCGAATACACCGTGGAGGAGAAGTGCTATTTTACGATGAACGGCACGATGTTCGACGTGTCGCAGAGCAATACGCTTATGACTGTGTCGCACGTGAAATTCCTGCTCCGCCGTATGGCGCTGATGGGCCTGAATATGATCATGCTCTACAACGAGGATAATTATGAGATCGAGGGTTGGCCCTATTTCGGCTATATGCGCTCCCGCTTCACGCAGGAGGATATCCGCGAGATCGACGATTACGCCTTCGCGCTCGGCATCGAGCAGATCCCCTGCATTCAGACGCTTGCACACCTCAACGATGCGCTCAAGTGGCCCTCCTTCTCGGGTATGAGAGAGGACAGAGCGTGCCTGCTGCCGGGCGAGGAGCGCGTGTACGAGTTCCTGGAGGCGGCCATCGTTGCCGCCACTACCCCCGTGCGCTCCAAGCGGATCCATATCGGTATGGACGAGGCGATGAAACTCGGCCGCGGACATTATTTTGACAAGCACGGCTACGTGAATGCGGGTGAGATCATGTTGGAGCATCTGCACCGCGTGATGGAGATCCTGCGCCGCCATGATCTGGAGCCCATGCTCTGGGGCGATATGTTCTTCCAGCGCATCTTCGGCAAGCACAGTTACTATCAGCAGGACTATGGCAATCAGGAGGCGACGACCGTCCCCGTCACACTCCCCAACGGTATGGAGCAGGAGGCGGATCTTTCCTACATTGAGAAATATCCCAAGGACGCACAACTGATCGCCTACGGCTACACGCCCGATACGTACGAGGCGTGGGATATGATCATCAATCAGGGCAAATTTGTGGGACGCGATCCCGTATTTGCGGGCGGCATCTGGAACTGGATCGGCTTTGCGCCCAACTGGTTTTACAGTTTCAACTCTGCCATTCCGCAGTTGCGCGCCTGCAAGCAAAACGGCATCAAGGAGGTCTTTGCGACCACCTGGGGCGACGAGGGCACGGAATGCCCCATCGACGTGATGCTGCTGGGTATGCAACTCTGGGCAGAACTCGGCTACTCCGAGGATTACGACGAGCAAAAACTCCGCGAGCGCTTTGAGTTCGTGACGGGTGCTGATTTTGACGCCACGATGCTGCTGGAGAAGATCGATGCGATCCCCGGCACGATGGAGAATAACGTGGAGGGCTTCAATCCTTCCAAATGCGTTTTGTGGCAGGATCCCTTGTTCGGTCTGCTGGACAAGGAACTGTTTGGCCTGGAGGACGAGATTGAGGCGCATTATCGCGCGCTCGCGCCCGTGTTCCGCGCCGAGAGCGAGAAGCCCTCTGACCTCGCCCGCGCCTTTGGCCTTTACGCGCGCCTTTGCGACGTAATGGAGTACAAGGCTACGGTAGGCTGTCGCTTAAAGACCGCCTATGATGCGGGGGACAGAGAAACGCTCACGCGCTATGCCGAGGAGATTTTGCCCTTGCTGATCGCGCGTCAGGAGGACTTTTACGAGTATCACAGAGCCATGGTCTTCGATGAAAATAAGCCGCTGGGGCTCGAGGTCCTTGAAATCCGTCACGCCATCATGATGCAACGCACCAAAACGGCGCTTTGGCGTTTGCAACAGTACCTTTTGGGCAAGGTCGATTGTCTGCAGGAACTTGCGGACGAGCGCCTTTACCGCAATATGGTGCCCGCGCTGGACACGCACCTCAATTATACGAGTTTGATTTCGGGTAGCCGCATTTCTTACAGCGCGTCCAGTTCCATGGCGAACAAGTCGGGCAAGAAGAAGGCGGGAGAAATGCCCGTGTTTACCTGATCGGAGGGCCTTATGAAAAACAAATTCTGCTTTTATCATCCCTATCACCCCGAGACCTGGCAGGCCATGATCGACTGTGGCCTTGTGGCCGAGGGTGACGGTGTCAAATTCTGCCAGAGTCTTCTTATCAAGGACGAGTTGAAATTCAATAACCTGGCCGCGAAGGGTGGCGCACTTTACGAGTATATCAAGCGCACGGGTGCGCCGCTTTACATCGACCGCCTGCAGGGTGGCTCCTATATCGAGGAATACCCCTACGATATGGTGCTGATCGATGAGTATCGCGCGTTGCTCGGCGACAAATTCATGGGTTGGCAGATGCACGAGTGGCTCTCCAACTATCGCTCGGATCTGAGAAAAATGGAGGGACTGCCCGCCGAGAAATGGGGGGACGAGGAAGAGATCAAAAAGCACATTTTTGCCAAATATCCCTATCCTTGTCTGTTCCTTGAGGCTATGTCGGCCAAGGAAATGGCCGAGCACGGCAAACCGCAAAGTGCCGAGAAACTTAAGGCAAATATGTACGATATTTACCGCAAGCGCCTGTCCACGCACGGCGAGCTGATCCCCTGTGACAGCTTTTATATCGCGTATGATTTTGAGTTCAGGAATGGCGCGCGTGTTGTGATGCCCGAGGTCGGCGCACAGACGGCGGATACAAGATTGCAGTTCTCCTACGCCCGTGGCGAGGCCAAGGCCTTCGGACGCGATTTCGGCGCGTATTACGAGCCGTGGGGCGGCTCCCCCTTCTCGGCGTGTTGCTATCAAAAGGACGGTAAGAATGAGTGGGGCATCGGTGAATCCGACGATTTCCCCTTTGAAACAAAGGGGCCCAACGGCGGCAGTTCTCGCTCCTTGCAGTGGCGCATTCTTTTGTACGCGTACTTAAGTAACGCTTCGATGATCTCCGAGGAATGGGGACTTTGTAACACCTTTGTGGATTGGGAGAGCTTTGAACTTTCCGACTACGGTCGCGTCAAGCTCGACTTCCTGAATTTTACCCGTAAATATACCGACGTGGGTGAAAAACTCGCTCCCGCCGCTGTGATCCTGCCTGAAAAACTGGACGTGCTTTGCGATATCCGTGAGCCGTATCTGCATTGTGGGCAGAAGATCGATACGCGGCTTCGCTGTCGCCTGGAGCACATCAAGGACAGTGTGAAGCGCGTGTTTTCCACGCCTACCGAGTTCCTTGGTACCGAGTATCGGAACATGATCAACAGCGAGATGCCCGATGCCGTGGATATGCTCAATGCAGGCGCAGAGAAGGAACAGGCGATCCGATCCTACCGCTATCTCGTTGACCTCACGGGAGATGCCGAATTTGCGGCGGCACACCCCAATTGCGTGAGCATCGACGCCCTTGGCGATCTTTTGCGCGAGACGTTGCCTTGTACGGTTGACGGTCTGCACTGGTTCGTCAACGAGCGCGTGGGCGGCGGCTACTACCTGACCGTGTTCAATAACGTCGGCGTGGAGCGCACGGTGGCAAAGGGCGAGGTGTTGCTTCCCGAGGGAACGAGAAGTACCAAAGTGACCTTCAAGCACGGCGCTGTGCCACAACTCCTGGAGGGCAACGGCACGCTTGTGCCCGACGGTGACGCATACACCCTCACACTGCCCGCGGGCGGTTTCGCGTTTATTCGGTTTTAACAAAAGAAGTCCGTTGCCGAAAGGCAACGGACTTCTTTTATCGTTCGGGATCGTCGTCTGTGTTGGTTTGCCCCTCCTCGGCGGCGGCCGCCGCGCTCATGGCGAGTTTGTTGGAGTTTTTGGGCAGGAGCTTGAAATAGCGCAGTACGGCGGGCACCCACGTAAAGGCGAAATAACCGACGGCAAACATCACGAATGCCCACGTCCAGGCCTTCCACGAAATGTTGGCAAGGAAGGTCTTTTCGTTGGGATTGTCGATCAGGCACTTCTTGATGACGATGATGGGAGCGATGGCTACCATTGCGATATTCACACAGTTGAGTTGGCGCGGGAAACGTTTGATAAGATAGCGCAGACCCTTGGAGAACATCACCGAGCCAAGTCCGTAGCCGACAAGATATGCGAGCAACAAGAAAAGGCGCGTGGGGTGGGAGAGGAGTGCGCCAAAGTCACCTACCAGATCAATGAAGGCGTAATAGTAACCGAGTGCCATCAGCGTGACGGCGAAATCCACACCCGGGATCACGAGCGTAGCGGAGGTGATACAACCCACAAGCGCCATCAGTATGTAATCGAGCGGGAAGCGAATGACGTCAAAGGAAACGACGTCACCGTTGGTGATGACGAGCGAATACACGAGGAAAATGCCTGCCACGGTGATCATCACCACCCAGTTCGGCCATCGCTTGAAATCCTCCTTGTTGTCTGCCACCATGCGCGGGATCGTGCCGATGAGAAAGCCGAGTACTGCCGCGATCACGGGGACGGGGAAGAGGTCATAGAGTTTATTGACACCCGCCGCACCGCCGATGCAACCGATGGCGTAGCCCGCGAGTAGCACCAGGAGAAACGGAATGCTTTTCCGCGGTTTGGAGAAGATGTGACTGAGCGCGTAGATCATATCGTAGTACACGCACAGAACAATGGCGATCGTGCTGGCGCTAAGTCCGGGGATGCCGAGACTGGCAAAGCCGATCACGATGCCGCGCAAAAATAAAAATCTTTTTTTCATAAGGAAACGTCTCTTTTTGATTCTATCAATCCTTGTGCGGTAGCGCAACAAGATCAAGGTCCCAGGCAGGACACCCCGCGGGACGGGTGAGAAAAAGGTCGTAACGTGGCGAGATATCGTGCAAAAGCAAGGGGAGCGCGAACATATCCTCGGGGCGGTGATATAGCGCGATGCGCAATGCGGGGCGGTGCGCCCTGATCGTTTCGGCAGAGCCGCGCAGTGCGGCTGCCTCGGCACCCTCCACGTCGAATTTCATATAGTCCACCGCGCGTCCCTTCAGCAATCCGTCGGGGGAGTCGGTGGGCACGGTGATAGAGGCACGTCCCGTGCAAAGTCCTGCGTTGCGGTTGCCCGACGCATCAAACAGTGCTTCGCCGCGCGTATCGCAAACGGCCACGTCGCGGCAGTCGATCTCACAGTCCGTGACGGTCTTTGCCCAAAGGGAAAGTTTTTTGAAATTGCGGCGGTCGGGCTCGGCGGTAAGGATAAAGGTCATATCCCGCTTGGCCATTGCCTCGCGCGCGCTGTCGCCGTTGTAGGCGCCAAGATCTGCCATACGGGAGATCGGGTGCGCGTCAAGGAGATCCCACGCGTCTTTCTTGCTCACAGCCTGACCGAACAGTGCATATGCACCCGTGTATTTGCACGCCAGCACCAGGTCAAAAAGCGTGCGTGAGTCCTCGTCGCAAAGGAGCGCGCGGGCGCTGTCAAATTTCTCCTTGTGCGCGGCGTAAAACGCGGCGTCAAAAAGCGTTTCACCGCAAACGGGCAGGTCGGGCACAAACAGGGGATAGCGTGCGGCGACCGTGTCGAACAGTGCCAGCACTTCGGGACGTGAAGAGCCGAAGGCAAGCAAAATAACGCACCCGTCAGGGGGGTAAATGGCCGAGATCTCGGAAAAGGACTGCACACGCATACCGTGGAAGGTGTGTCCGCGCACAAAGCCGTCGCTGGCGAATACGCCCGCCACGGGGATTCCTCTTTCCTCCAGTACGGCAAGGAGCTTGTCCGCGCCGTTTCCCATACCGTATAGCAGGATATCGCGCGTTTCTGTCTGCAGAGCGCTCCACAGGTCACAAGAGAAAGGAGGGACAGCCGATGTGCACATCATCCGTTGTCCCTCTTCTTTATTCGTCATACGCTTATGCCATGCTCTCGGGGAGCTTTTTGCCGCCGAGCAGGTGGAAATGCAGGTGCTTGACGGACTGACAGCCGTCCTCACCGCAGTTGGTGATCACGCGATAGCCGTTTTTGAGTCCCTCGGCGGCGGCGATCTCGGGGATAGCCGCGAACACGCGCGCCACGGCGACACTGTTTTCGGCGGTCACGCCGTCCGTAGACGGAATGTGCACGCGCGGGATCACGAGAATGTGAACGGGCGCTTGCGGATTGATGTCGCGGAAGGCCACGACGTCCTCGTTTTCAAACACACGGGTCGAGGGGATTTCGCCCGACGCGATCTTACAAAACAAACAGTCCATACAGATCTCCTTATTTGACGAATTCCTTGAAGATCGCCTGCATAGCGCTCTCATAGGAATCCTCGTTGACGCTCAGGATAATGTTGTGCTCGCTGGAGCCCTGGTCGATCATACGGATATTGATGTCGGCGTCGGATACGGCCTTGAAAACGCGTGCGGCAGTACCCTTGGCCTTGACCATACCGCGTCCGACCACGGCAATCAGGCACAGATCGTCCGTGATCTCGATGTGATCGGCGCGCACGGCGCGATCCAGTGCGTGGATCAGGCGGTCGCGCTTGCCGTTGAGTGAGGCGGAAGCAACCACGATCGACATGGTGTCGATACCGGAGGGAAGATGTTCAAAGGAGATATCCATATCCTCCAGGACCTCCAGTGCGCGGCGGCCGAAGCCGATCTCTGCGTTCATCTTGTCCTTCTCGATGTTGATGGCGGAAAAGCCCTTCTTGCCCGCAATACCCGTGATGACGTAAGGGGTATCGTAGCCCGTGGCGTCCGACACGATCATCGTGCCTGCGTCCTCGGGGGCGTTGGTGTTACGGATGTTGATCGGAATGCCTGCGTAGCGCACGGGGAAGATCGCCTCGTCGTGCAGGACAGTCGCACCCATATAGGAAAGTTCGCGGAGTTCACGGTAGGAGATGGCCTCGATAGGGGGGGGATTGTCGAGAATGCGGGGATCGCCCATGAGGAATCCCGATACGTCGGTCCAGTTCTCGTACAGTTCGGCACCTGCTGCCCTTGCCACGATCGAGCCCGTGATATCCGACCCGCCGCGCGAGAAGGTCTTGATGGTGCCGTTGGGCATGCTACCGTAGAAACCGGGGATCACGGCGCGCTCGTGGCGGCGCAGTTCCTCGGCAAGTACCGTGTTGGTGCGCTCCTCGTCGAAACTGCCGTCCTCGCGGAAGAAAATGACGCTCTCGGCATCGATGAAGGGATAGCCGAGGTACTTGGCAAGGATCAGACCGTTGAGGTACTCACCGCGGGAGGCGGCGTAGTCACGGCCCGAGGCGTGCTTCATCGCATTCTTGACGTACTCAAGCTCGCCCGAAATGTCGAAGTTGAGGCCGAGGTCCTTGATGATGCCGTTGTAGCGGTCGCATACGTTCTCGTAGTAGGAATCGATATCTCCGTGGTTGCGGATGAGATCGTAGCAGTGGTAGAGCATATCGGTGACCTTAACGTCGTCCTTGTGGCGCTTGCCGGGTGCCGAGGGCACCACGTAGCGGCGGGAGGGATCCGACTTGATGATGCTTGCTACCTTTTCGAATTGCTTTGCGTCGGCCAGCGAACTGCCGCCGAATTTTACAACTTTAGTCAGCATATAAAACTCCTTGATGAAATTACTGTTTATTATTATATGATTATATAGGGTATTCTGTCAAGGGGAAAGTGTGGAATTTCGTTCTTTTTTTACATTTTAGAGGCCGTTTGCGGAGCGTTTTTGCCGTTTTCCTGCTCCAGATAGCGCTCGGCCTGAATGCGGAAAAGTTCTGCGTAGCGGCCGTTTTTCTCCATCAGTTCGCGGTGCGTGCCCTCCTCGATGATCCTACCGTATTCCAGCACGATGATCTTGCTTGCCACGGTGGCGGAGGAAAGGCGGTGTGATACGAAAATGGTGGTCTTGTCACCGCGCAACTCGTCAAAGCGGCGGAACACTTCCTGCTCGGCAAGTGCGTCCAGTGCGGCAGTGGGCTCGTCCAGAATCAGGATATCGGCATCACTGTAAAAGGCGCGCGCGATGGAAAGTTTTTGCCACTGGCCGCCCGAGAGTTCCGTGCCGTCCTTGGAGAAGTAGCGCATCAACTGGGTGTTGTAGCCGTCCTTTAAGTCGCGGATCATCGCATCAGCGCCCGCGTGGCGCGCCGCCTCGGTGATCTGCTCGTCGCTCGTCTGTTTTTTCAGATCGCCGAAGCGAATGTTATCGGAAACAGTGGCGGCATACTTGCCGTAGTCCTGAAAAATGGGGCCGAACAGGCGGTACAACTCCTTGACGTCATAATCGCGCAGATCCCTGCCGTCCAGTAAAATTTCACCCTCGGTGGGATCGTACAGGCGCGTGAGAAGTTTGATCAGCGTCGTCTTGCCCGCGCCGTTGGGTCCCACCAGCGCCGCCGTTTCACCCGGGCGGAGCGTGAGATTGACGTCGCGCAACACGAAGCGGTCGGTGCCGGGGTAAGCGAAACTCACGTGACGGAGTTCTAGGGTGTGTGCCGTGCCGCGTGCGGGGAGGATCGGCTCCTTGATACGGGGCACAACGGTGGGCTTTTCACGGAGGAAGGAAATGAGATTGTCGATGAAGAGTGTGCCCTCGTAAATGGTAGCGGAGGTGGTGATCAGCGATGTCACGCTCGTGGCGATCGAGGTAATCGCGCCCGTGTAGAGTGTGTAGTCACCGATGAGGTGGCGTCCCTCAAAGACGCCCAGCGCGATCAGCGCAAAGCACACGCAACTCACCACGGCCGAGAGTACGGTGAACACGACCTGCCAGACGTTTTCCTTGAGAATGAGGGAGCGAAGTCCCTTGTAGTAGCGCTCAAACACCGAATTGTAGCGGCCGATGAGTTCTCCGTTCAGATCAAAGATACGGACCTCTTTGGCCAGATCCTTGTTGGTGGAGAGATCGGCATAGTAGTTCATCTGTCTGCGGTCCACCGAGCGGCGGCGCATATAGGTAAAGGTGCGGCGACGGTAGATGAAATTGACGATGGCGGTGGGGATCGAGGTAATGACGATTGCAAGTGCCGCGAGAGGCAGAGCGGAGCAGAGAATAACCAGATAACCGATGAGCGATATCACGGTGCTGATCACGGAGAAGGTGGAGGAAAGGATCGAAATTGGTCGATTGCCCGCCTCACGGTTGGCGTTTTCCAGTTTTTCATAGAAGGCGGGAAGGTCAAAGGAGGCAAGGTCGATGGTGCCTGCCTGTTGCATAATGCGCGTTCGGACCAGGCGCACCACGCGCTCACCCGCCATGTGGTTGACCGCGCGGGAGAGCAATGAAACCACGCGCGAGAGAATGCGATACGCGAAGAAATAGATGAGCAGTACGAGCGCCATAGAGCCAAGGAACTCCGCCGTGCCATACACCCGACCGCCTGCGCGCTCGGTCACAACGGTTTGTAACTCGTTGAGGATCTCGCGCGAGAGAAGGGCACCGAGCAGGGGCATGAAGCCGTCGAACAGTGCCACAAAGGACATCAGGAACAAATAGATGGGGCCGCTTTTCCATACAAGGCCGATGATGTAAAACAGTCGGCCGAAGAAGCCGCCGAGCAGTTCAAAGAGAAAGCGCGGTACGTCTTTGACGTTCTTTGGGCGCGGGACTTTCGCATATTCGTACTGTCTCATGGGGGGAGGGCCCTGTATCATGGCATTTACATCCTTTACAATTTGTTGTGCTGAAAACAGTATATCATAAAAAAATATATAAAGCAAGAGAAAAAAAGCATGCGCTCTCTTGATTTGCGTCGCGGGATATGGTACAATAAAGGCAGAAAAAGAAAGTGAGGAAACAATATGTCCGCATATTTGCTGCCATCCGACATCATGCTGCCCGATTTTTCCCGTGTTGACGGTCAAAAATGGTCGGTTGTTGCCTGTGATCAATATACCAGCGAGCCCGCCTACTGGGAGGGCGTGAAGGAACTGGTGGGAGATGCTCCCTCCACCCTTTCGCTCATTTTGCCCGAGCTTTGGCTCGACCGTGCCGACGAATACGTGCCCGAGATCCAGGAGAATATGCAGGCGTACGTACGCGACGTGCTTGTTGCCCACCCGAACAAGATGATCTATCTGGAGCGCACACAGTCCGACGGCCGTGTCCGTCGCGGTCTTGTGGGCATGGTGGATCTGGAGCAGTACGATTACAACAAGGGTTCCACCTCTCTCATTCGCGCCACGGAGGGCACGGTACTGGAGCGTATTCCGCCCCGCCTTGCCGTACGTCGCGACGCAAGTCTGGAATCCCCCCACGTGATGTTGCTCATCGACGACCCCGACAAGACCGTGATCGAGCCCGTGGCCGCACGTGCCGATCTGCTTGAGGTGGCGTATGATTTTGACCTGATGCAGGACGCGGGCCACGTGAAGGGCCGCTTTGTGGATACGCTTGCGCTTGGCCGCATGACGGCGGCACTGTCCGCGCTCATTGCACCCGAGCGTGTTCGCGCTCGCTATGGAGAGGGTGTGGCGCCTCTGCTGTTTGCCGTGGGCGACGGCAATCACTCTCTTGCCACCGCCAAGGCGGCATACGAGGAGATCAAGGCCGCATACGGCGAGCAGGCACAGTACCACCCCGCACGCTATGCACTGGTCGAGGTAGTGAACCTGCACGACGAGGCCCTGGATTTTGAGCCGATCTACCGCGTGATGTTCAACGTGGACGCGGACGACGTGCTGGAAAAACTCCAGACGTATTCCTTCGCCCTGGAGGGCGATGCTCTGCCTCAGCAGGCAAGATTCCTGTCTGCCTCGCGTCGCGGCACGATCTATTTCATGAAGCCCGCGGAGCAGTTGGTGGTTGGCACGTTGCAGACCTTTATCGATGCGTATCTTGCCGAACACCCCGAGGCAAGCGTGGACTATATTCACGGCATCAAGGCGCTCGAGGCGCTTTCACGCAATGACAGAACGGTTGGATTCTCCTTCTCCGGCATCAAGAAGAGCAAACTCTTCTCCACGGTGATGCGCGACGGTGCTCTGCCGCGCAAGGCCTTCTCGATGGGCGAGGCCGCCGACAAGCGCTTCTATCTGGAGTGTCGCAAGATCAAGTAATCACAAAAATCAAACGCACCGGGCGG
>JAZSGQ010000089.1:0-2653 GCA_045532805.1 Eubacteriales bacterium | reverse complement strand
CACTAAATGCCGCAACGGGGCTGTTTTTATCCGTGATAGAGGCGCTTTGTCTGGTAGCGCGGCTCGCTGGTGAGTTGCAGTCCCAGTTTTTTGAGCGTGCTCTCGTCGCCCTGCGAGAGGATCACCGTGGAGTGTGCCTCGCAGTTGCGCAGCTGCCCGAGACAATCCAACGCACGGTGCGCGGTTTCGTCGCCTACGGCGCAGATGGAAAGTGCGATCAGCACTTCCTCGGGGTGCAAACGTGGGTTGTGGTTGCCGAGGCGCTCGATCTTGAGCGCGGAAACGGGTTCCAGAATTTCGGGGGAAATCAGTTTGGTCTCCTTCGGAATATCGGCCAATGCCTTCAGGGCATTGAGCAGTGCGGCGGACGCCGCACCCAAAAGTTGCGTGGTCTTACCCGTCACTACGCGGCCGTCCGAAAGTTGTATGGCAACGGCGGGATCGCCCGTTTGCTCGGCGCGCTTCAGCGCCGCGTCGATCACAGGGCGTTGCTCGGGCGAGATGCCCTCCGCCTTCATCAAAAACTTGATCTTCTCCAGATCCGTGCCGTCGCTCTCGCCCTTGCGCTGTGCGCAGGCGGCGCGGTAGTAGCGGCGCACGATCTCGTCGCGCGCGCCCTCGCAAACGGCGGCGTCGTCAAAGATGCAGGAGCCCGCCATGTTCACACCCATATCGGTGGGGGATTTGTAGGGGCAATCGCCGTAAATGTGCTCAAACATCGCCTTGACAACGGGGAAGATCTCCACGTCGCGGTTGTAGTTCACCGCAGTCTCATTGTAGGCGGCAAGGTGGAACGGGTCGATGATGTTCACGTCGTTTAGGTCAGCCGTGGCGGCCTCATACGCAAGGTTGACGGGGTGGCGCAACGGCAGATTCCACACAGGGAAGGTCTCGAATTTTGCATATCCCGAGTGAATGCCGTGCTGGTTGTCGTGATAGAGCTGGGACAGGCACGTTGCCATTTTTCCCGAGCCGGGGCCGGGCGCCGTGACCACCACGAGCGAGCGCGAGGTCTCGATATACTCATTTCTGCCAAAGCCCTCGTCACTCATGATGCGCGAGATGTCGAATGGATAGCCGGGGATCGAGTAGTGACGGTAGACCTTGAGGTCCAGCGACTCCAATCTGTTCTGGAACGCGATGGCCGCGGGCTGATTTTCAAAGCGGGTGAGTACCACACTGCCCACAAACAGACCAAATCCGCGGAAAGCATCGATCAGACGGAGCACGTCCTGATCGTAGGTGATGCCCAGATCTCCGCGCACCTTGTTCTTTTCAATGTCGGCGGCGTTGATGACGATCACGATCTCCGCTTCCGCCTTCAACTGCACGAGCATGCGGATCTTACTGTCGGGCGCAAAGCCGGGCAGTACGCGCGCGGCGTGAAAGTCGTCAAAAAGTTTGCCGCCAAACTCCAGATAGAGTTTGCCGCCAAACTGCGCGATCCGTTCGTGAATGTGGCTGGACTGCGTTCGGATATATTGATCATTGTCAAAGCCGATCTTGAACATGTTACCCTCCGTGCAGGAAGAGTTCGCTCTCTTTCCTACATTTATTAGTATACCACATTCGTGGGAGGTGGGCAACCCTTTTTTTGCTTTTGCCGTATAAATTTTTCAGGGCGGGCAAAAATAGTGTTGACAGAAAAAAGTAAAGGAGTAAGCGTATGCAAAAAAACAATCTGTTTGTAAAATTAAAGGAAGACAAGGGGGCACGGGCGATCGCGCTGACGATCACGGTGATGATTCTGGTGCTCACCGCGATCATCGTAACCACGGTCGTTGCCAATCGCGCGGCAAAGAAAAATGAAGGCGACCTGCAGGGGGGCGAGCAGGTGGGCGTGACCGATCCCGACGATACCCCCGACGAGACGCCCGACGAAAAACCCGATGAGAAGCCCGACTCCGAAACGGGTGCGGACGTCCTGCCCTCCAAGTTCCTGCTTCCCGTGTCGGGCGTTCTGCAAAAGGAGCACGATGCCACGATCCAGGTTTTTTCTCCTACGATGGGGGACTACCGCGTGCATCTGGGCATTGACATCGGCACAACGGCAGGCGCGGCCGTGTCGGCTATGGCCGATGGCGTCATCACGCAAGTCTGGGAGGATCGTTCCATGGGACAGTGTGTGGCGGTGAAGCATGGCGGCGATGCCTACACGATCTATAAGAACTTGTCCATTGAACTGCCCGAAGGTGTGGTAGAGGGCGCGCCCGTCAAGGCGGGTGACGTGATCGGCCACGTGGGTGAGAGCGCGCAGGTGGAGATCAGCGAGGAGCCGCACCTGCACGTGGAGATGACCGTGAACGGCCTGCAGGTCGACCCCACGGACTATCTGGACGAGGACGCCATGGCGACGCTCGGCGAAGATACCAACTATGAGGACGTGTCCTGACGCTATTATAATATAAAGGAAGAAAAGTGTGCCCCCGACCGATCCTCGGTCGGGGGCACTTTTCTGCGTTCGCCTCACTAACGCCCTGTTGCCCGCCCCACCGTAGGCACTGTCTCCCTCCGGGAGGTGCCCTCGGCTGCGCCGAGCGCGCTAATACTCGCTTCGCTCGGTTGCGGGAGGTGGCACGCGAATGCGTGACGGAAGGAGCGCGCGCAACCAAGAAATTCGATTTTTCCATCGCGAGGGCGTCCCACTGCCCCC
>JAZSGQ010000071.1:0-30779 GCA_045532805.1 Eubacteriales bacterium | reverse complement strand
TGCTTCCTCGCACACGATCTTGGCGTATGAAAATACGCCGTCGTCCGTGTGCTCAGTCGCGCCTTGCTCTCGAACGATTTTCCTCCGTCGACACGGCTAAAATTGTTCGACAGTGGTGTTGCTTCCTCGCACACGATCTTGGCGTATGAAAATACGCCGTCGTCCGTGTGCTCAGTCGCACCTTGCTCTCGAACGATTTTCCTCCGTCGGCACGGCTAAATTTGTTCGACAGTGGTGTTAAAAATGAAACGGGTGCCTGTGGCACCCGTTTTTTTGCCTTGTTTTTGGGGCTGTGTCTTGTGCGAAAGCACCAAAAATCCGCCAGAGCCCTTGACTTTTGGGGCGGTGTGTATTAGAATGACGCCAAAGGGGAGATTTTCCCCGTCTATTCTATGTGACAAACGGAGGGACAGAGAATGGCAAAGTTACCCAAGGGCTATTATGCCGTGCAGGCCGACTTTGAAACCGCACCCCGCGATACGTTCGTGTTCAAGGGTGTCACCTATGAGGTCGAAGAGGGTGTGAACCTCTTTGCCACACCGCACGAGGCAGACGCCGCCGCGAAGGAAATTCCCGAAACGGTGCTGGACGGTGTGAGTTATAGTGCATTTGAGGCCCCAGTTCTGCTTTTTTCCGTGGGTCGCCACAAGATCGACAAGTGCCCTGTGAGCGGGTCTCGCTACTGGTTGGGACAGGCCGCATCGGTGAACCCCAACGTATGGGGCGAGGATCCAACCGTTTGCCCCGCGTATAACGAGGCGCGTGTGCCGGAGGAAGAAAGTGTGCTTTTCGGCACCCATTACCATGGATACGTGCTCATCGATCGCCCCGATGCCGAACAGATCGTTTTCGACGGCTTTACCCTTGCCGAGGCGCGCACCAATGACGTGCGTGTGACGGGGGAGGGCGTGTATACGGAGATCTTCCGTAATAACATCTACAAGAGCCCCTGCGGCCGTGTGATCCACAGTTACAACGCGCCCAAGGCGGATTGCAGAATCGACCGAACCCTTGTGATCGAGGACGCCCGTATGGAGGAGAATTTTGATGATCTCGGCTATGGTGGCAATTTCATCTTTTCTCGGAATTCTCGCACCGTTCTGCGCCGTTTTTTCTGTAATGGCACCGCGCAGGTGTTCGGTTTCACCACGATCACCCGCAACGTGGAAAACTTTATGAAGAACCGCGAGATCACCGAGATCGCCATGGAGGATTGCTATTTTTCAGGCCTTGCGGGCGAGAACGGGATCGCCACAAGTTGCACGGGCGCGAAGGAGCAGGGCATCGTCTGGACGGTCGATCGTTGTACCTTTGTGAATGCCTCCCGTGAGGGTGAGGCCGTGCTGCATCCCGATATGCCGAACGAAAAATGCTCCCTCACGGTGCGAGATTCGCACTTTATTGACACGCGCGGCAATGCGCGTGCCATTATGGTGCGCGGCGGCGGAACGAGCGTCACCGTGGAGAATACCTCTTTCGAGGGCTTTGAGACCGAGTGGGCACCCGCCCCCTTCGTGCCCACCAAGGCACCCAAATACGTGAGGAACTACAAGCGCGACTGGACGACCGACACCGAGGATCCGCACCGCGTGATCGGTACGAACAAGGCCGACTTCACGGCGCTTGACGTGCGTTACGAGGGCAGAAAGGCCTATTACGCCGATCTGCACACGCATACCAACTGCGGCGGTCGCAGTGACGGCTCCTTCCCGATGAAGGACGTGGTGGCGCGTATGGACGAACTCGGCTACGATTTCTGTGCAGTGGTGGATCACCGCCAGATGCGCGGCTACTTCCTGCCCGAATGGGACACCGACCGTTTCCTGTACGGCACCGAGCCGGGCGGCGGCATCACCGATCCCAAGGGCTGTCCCTACGAAAAGCACCGCAGTTTCCACTACAATATGCTCTTCAAGGACGAATACGGCCTTGCGATGGTGTTGGCCAACTTCCCCGAATATAATTTCCAGGGCGACCGTCTCACGGGCGAATTCGGCTATCCCAAGTTCACGCGTGCACGCTTTGAAGAACTGGTCGCTTACGTGCAGAAGATCGGCGGCATTATGGTGCACCCGCACCCGAGCACCCTGCTTTGCTCGCACGATCCGCTCGATTACTACTTCGGCGAGCACACCTTCCTGGAAACGCTGGTGTCCGTTCCGTATGCGCACTCCGCATTTCGCAACTACGATCTGTGGTGCAAGATCCTTGCACTCGGTAAGCATATGTACACATCGGGTGGCTCGGATACGCACAGTGCCCCTCGCGCCTCCTCGATCTCCACGTTGTATCTCACCGAGCGCACGGGACGCGCTTGCTTCGATTGTATGCGCACGGGTGATCTGACCGTCGGCGGCTTTGGCTTTAAGATGTGCATTGACGGACAGCCCATGGGTTCCGAACTTGCTTACCGCAAGGGTATGAAGCTCACGCTCCGCGTGGACGATTACTTTGCACCGGGTATGAAGGACGATACCGCCTACGAATTGCGTATTTATTCGGACAAGGGTCTCGCTTATGCCTCCATGTTCAGCGGCAAGGAGCCGCAGGCGATCTCGCTTGAAGTGCAGGAGCGCCGCTTCTATCGCGCCGAGGTCTTTGATCTCACGCACGGTTATCGCGTGGCTGTGGGTAATCCCATTTGGCTCGACGGGTAAAATCCTCCGATAGCGGCGTTGCTTCCTCGCACACGATCTTGGCGTATGAAAATACGCCGTCGTCCGTGTGCTCAGTCGCGCCTTGCTCTCGAACGATTTTCCTCCGTCGACACGGGTAAATACAGTTTCAGCAGGCACCGCCGCGGCGGGGCCTGCTTTCCTTATGCGGAAATGCTTGACAAGCGTGCGGAATAATGTTATAATAAATATTAACACTTTGTAAAAGTGAATTTTTTTGAAAAAAGGAGTTGATTTTCTTCTCATGGACGCGGGCAGTATACCTTTATGGATAGGGTTCTGTATTTGCTTGATTTTCAGTGCTTGTTTTTCGGGCACCGAAAGTTCTCTTGCACTGGTCAACCGTATTCGAATAAAGACCAAGGCAGAGGAGGGCAACAAGCGCGCCAAAAGAGTCCTTTACGTCATCAATCATTTTGACAAGGCACTTACTACACTTCTGGTGGGCAACAACGTGGTCAACGCAGCGGGGGCATCTATCGCTACCCTGCTTGCTGCACGTATGTTTGCAGAGAATGCAGACGTAGAAACCAATTCGTTCGGCTTTACCATCGCAACCACGCTGGTCACCACGCTGGTGGTGTTTCTCTTTGGTGAGATCATCCCCAAGAGCTTTGCAACGGACAGACCGCAAACCGTGGCTTTGACGGCGTGCGGACCGTTGCGCCTGTTGATGCGGTTGCTCACACCCGTCACGGCCGTGTTCGGCCTGATCTCGGACGGCATTTCCAAACTGTTTGCGGGTGAGCAAGCGCCCAGTTTCACCGAGGATGAACTCATCGACATCCTTGACACCGCCGAGGAGGAGGGTGTCGTGGACGAGGAGCAGAACGATATGTTCAAATCCGCTCTGGAGTTCGATGAAACGCGTGTCTGCGACGTGATGACGATGGCCAAGGACATTGAGGCGTTGAATATTCTGGCCACCACCGACGAGGTGTTGGACGTGATTCGTAATACGGGCCACTCTCGCATTCCCGTATATTCGGGCACACCCGATCATATCGTGGGAATCCTGCGCACCCGTCGCTTCCTCATTGAGCACCGCAAGCGCCCCGGCGTCAAGCTGCGCTCTATGCTCGCCGCGCCCTATTTTGTGCGGGAGGATGCCAAGATCGACGAGGTGTTGGACGTGATGCGCGAGAACAAGCACCATATCGCCGTAGTCACAGACGAAGAAAATAAGGCCGTGGGTATCGCCACCATCGAGGACTTTCTAGAGGAACTGGTGGGCGAGATCTTTGACGAGGAGGACGTTGTGGACAACAACTTCCAGACGCTCGGCGGTAATAAATATCTGGTCAGCACCAATATGCTGGTCGGCATTACATACGAGAGAATGGGCCTCACGGCAGCCCCCCGCGGTGTGGCGTCCCGCCCCTGGCTCTCGGTTATCCTGGAGTCCTTGGGGCACCTGCCCACGGAGGACGAGAGTTTCCTCTGGGACGGTAAGGAGATCACCGCCAAGGAGTTTGACGGTGCTACCGTCACCCACGTGGAGATCCACATTCTGGACGAGGAAGCACTTGCCGCGCGCATCGCCGAATCCGAGAAAGAGGAGGTGGACGCATAATGTGGCAATTGATCGTTATTGTCGTGATGCTTTGCTTCTCGGCCTTCTTCTCGGGCTCTGAGATCTCTTTCAACGCCTCCAACAAGTTGCGCCTGCGTCGCGCCGCCGAAGAGGGAGAGAGCACAGCCAAACTTGCGCTTTCCATGTCCGAAAACTTTACCACCGCGCTTGCCGCCATTCTGGTCGGCAACAATATTGCCAACATTGCCATTTCCAGTTGCATGACGTTGCTCACGCTCCAACTGTTCGATGGCAGTGAGGGACTGGCATCTACTATCGCCACGCTGATCGTCACGGTCGTGATCCTGATCTTTGGTGAGATCGTGCCCAAGATCCTTTGCAAACAGCATGCTGACCGCATCGTGCGCCTGGTGGCGTTCCCGATCCGCGTGCTCACTATCGTACTGATGCCCATTATCGCGATCGTACTGCTCCTCATTAAGCTCCTGCGCTTCGTTTGGGGCAAGGATCGGACCGAGGACGAACCCACCGTGACCGAGGAGGAACTTTCTTCCATCATCGAAACGGTCGAGGAAGAGGGTGTGATCGACGAGGACCAGGGAGAGTTGTTGCAATCTACCCTGGATTTCCGTTCCACCAGCGTGGAGGAGATTATGACCCCCCGTATTGACGTGGTGGCACTGGACATTGACGCACCCGAGGAAAAATTCCGCGAACTGGTGTCGGATACCGCCCAGTACTCCCGTATTCCCGTATACGAGGATAGCATCGACAACATCATCGGCGTACTGTCGCTGACGCGTTACTACAAGCAACAATTGGACGTGGAAACGCCTGACATTCGCGCGCTTTTGCTCAAGCCCTGCAAACTTCACAAGACCATGAAGTTGCCTGCGGCTCTGGCGCGTATGCGCGAGCAAAAGATCCACCTTGCCATTGTCATTGACGAGTTCGGCGGCACGCTGGGCGTTGTGACAATGGAGGATATCCTGGAGGAACTGGTTGGCGAGATCTGGGACGATACCGATACCATTATCACCGAATGTCGCGCCACGGGTGAGAACACCTTTGAGGTCGTGGGCGATATGAACATCGAGGATTGCTTTGAGGAGATCGGCTTTGAGGCGCCTGAATCCTTCAGTTGTGAGTACTCCACAATGGGCGGTTGGGTCATCCAGATGCTGGATGCCAATCCTCACGTGGGAGACAGTTTCTCCTACGAGAATCTCTTTATTGTCGTCATTGAGATGGATGAGGAGCGCGTGACGCGCCTCACCGTGCTTGTTACACCCCGCGAGGAAGCGGAAGAAGAATAACAAAGGAGGGAGCAACACCGTGGCCATTCACGAATCGGGTGAAAACTATCTGGAGCAACTGCTGTTGCTCTCGGAACAAAAAGAGAAGGTGCGTGCCGTGGATCTGTGCGCGGCACTCGGCTTTTCCCGTCCTACCGTCAGCGTGATGTTGCGCGAACTGCGCGCACAGGGCTTCGTGGTCGTGTCCGACAACGGCGGACTGTCCCTCACCGAATCGGGTGAGCGGATTGCCAGAAGCATTTACGAGCGCCATTGCCTGATCACCGAACTGCTTGTCAAACTCGGCGTGTCCCGCGAGACCGCCAAGGAGGATGCGTGCCTTCTGGAGCATGATATCAGTGAGGAAACGCTCTCTTGTATCCGTCGTTTCCTTGGCGGAGAAGGGGCGGCAAAATGAAGCACGTGGACATCTATACCGACGGCGCTTGCCGTGGCAATCCCGGCCCGGGCGGCTGGGGCGCGATCTTGGTGTACGGTGCGCATCAAAAAGAACTGTCGGGTGGCGAGGCACACACCACCAACAACCGCATGGAACTGCAAGGCGTCATTGCCGCACTCGGCGCGTTGCGTGAGCCCTGCGAAGTCACTCTCACGAGCGACTCCCGCTACGTGACCGAGGCGATCGAGCAACGTTGGGTATACAATTGGCGCGCAAACGGGTGGAGAAAAGCAGACAGATCGCCCGCATTGAACGTCGATCTTTGGGAGCAACTTTTACTGCTCCTGGAAAAACACAACGTGACCTTCTGCTGGGTAAAAGGACACGCGGGTCACCCGTTCAACGAGCGCTGTGACGTGCTTGCCACGCAATTTGCGGACAGTTTCCCCAAATCCACAGAAGAACAGTAAATTAAAACGCCGCGCCCCGTCTTCCGCAAGGAAGGACGGAGTGCGGCGCTTTTTTTGTGCTTGTTGACGGGGGGATTGTTCATTTTGCTATTGCCCCGACCGCATGTTCTTTTTCCTTGGCGTTGCACGCAAGATAAGGGGGGACGGTGTGACTTTTTTGCCATATAAAAGTAGGAAGAGTTTGTTCCTCCACGGACGGTTGGACGTCGAAAAAACACGCAACACGCACGCATTTTGTGCGAAACGCTAAAAGTGAAAAACTAAAGTAAAATATCTTGACTTTACAGCGAATATGGTGTAAAATAACTGTAAACAAGTATATATTTATTTATATACACGTGAACTTTTGCATCGGGCGCAAGCCCGGGAAAAGAGGTTAACATGAACGCAACTTTCAAACGCGCACTGATCCTGTGCCTGTTCGCGCTCTGCCTGTTTGGTCTGACCATTCTGGGCGCGTCCGCCGCAGATACGTACGCAACCGATGCCGAGGCGATCGCCGACGGTATGGTCGTACGTGTTGGCGAAGAGGGTGCCGACGGAACTGTGTACTACGCAGCGCTTGTCGACGCTATCACGGCAGCTCCTGCGGACACGACCGATCCCACCGTGATCGTGGTGATTGCTGATGCAACTCACAACGAGAGTGATCTGGGCGTAGGTCTGCGTGACGACGTCAAGAACAAGAAACTGTTGATCAAGAGCAAGGACGGCTCCAACTTTACGTTGACCTTCAAGGGCCTTGACGAAGCTCCCCAGTTTGCTTTGTTCTACAGTCAGGGATTTGACGTCACCTTTGAGGACGTCACGATTGTGCTGAAGAACGCTTCGCTTGCCGCAGTCAGCACGGATTCCAAACTCACGCTCGGCAAGGGTACGACGGTCAACTTCAGCGAGACCGCCAAGTCCATTTACAGTATCGTGCGTCTGAGCGGCGCCGGTGCTCAGCTCACCGTTGAGGACGGCGCTGTGATCAACGTAGACGGCACGACCAAGCGCAACTCGCTGGGCGATGCACTCATCTATTCCGGCGGTAATAATACGATTACCGTGAAGGACGGAGCCACTTTTAACATCATCGACTCCAACGCGATCGTATTCAGCGCGAACAGCGTCAATTCGACTCTTTCGATCGAGGGCGGCGAGTTCAACATTAAGAAGCTGTCTCAGAACTTCTACTACACGAACGCGAAGGTCACCAAGGTTGCAATCAAGGGCGGCACCTTCAACGTTGACGGGCTGTCTTCCATGTTCGTCCTCTTGAACGGTGCGGGAGCCAAGTTCGCTATCGAAGGCGGTACCTTCAACATCAAGAAGGCGACTACGCAGTTTTTTGAGGCCAGAAAAACCGACTCGGAGTTTGTCTTTGAGGGCGGCACGTTCAATATTGCGAGCGTGTCCGGTTATTTCTGCTTCGCCAAGGATACCGCGGCGAACGGCACAAAGTTCACCATTGAGGGCGGCACGTTCAACATCACGAATGGCACCCAAAACATCTTCTATCTGAATGCCAAGGGCACGATTGCGATCACGGGCGGTACGTTCAACGTCACGAAGAGTGCGAAGAACCTCATTACGGTGCGTGAGGCAACCCACGTTCAGATCGATGGCGGCACCTTTGATATCGGTAGCGGTATGGGAACGACCGTGATGTCCATTTACGGTTCGTTGGGTGTCACCGGTGGCGACTACACGATCAATGCCGGCCAGGTGCTGTTCTACGTTAACTCCAATTCGAATCCTGCAGACGGCGGTTATTATGCAGAGGTGACGATCACGGGCGGTAACTTCCTGCAGAAGGCAAACGGCAACATCGTTCAGATGGGCTCTTACGGTATCGTGAACGTTTCCGATGAGTCGGGCGATCTCTACTTCGAAAATCGCGGTAGCAAGCACACCCTTCAGACGGGCTCGTCCATTGTGACGATCACGGGCGGTACCTTCCTTAACACCGGTTCGGGTCACATCATCTATGCCAATTCCTCGACCTCCAGACCCGAGAGCAACACGCTGGTCATCACGGGCGGTGATTATACGCATACGGGCTCGGGTTATATCGTGTATTTGTCCGGTAGCAAAAGTGGTGATATTCTGGCAGATATGATGGTGGTCATTGCGGATATCAGCAATGGCAACTTTACTCATCAGGGAACCGGCTACATATTCTATACAACGGGAAGTGCCCGTACGCTTTTCAACCTGACGGGTACGGTGACCGCTACGCACGAGGGTGACGGCGAGAGCTATATTTACTACCGTAAGAGTGACGGCACGTTTATCGCCGATGGTAAGGATATCAAATTGATTGCCAAGGGTGACAATGTTATTTTCTCTACTGCTTACGGCAACCCTGAGTTTGTCGGTCATTCTCACGTTACGGTCAAGAATGCCTATATTTCCGTTGAGTCCAACGTTGTGTTTGGATCCAATGGCGGAACGTACGGTAGCTTGATCAACGTACAGCTTGACAATGACCAGGTGGCACTCGGACTGCTTAACGTTCAACATAACACGAACGCTTTGATCCCGGCAATCGCTTGCCGCTTGAGCGCCGAAGAGGGTAAGGGCTATTACATGGCTCTGACCGATGCACTTTCGGCTGTGGAGGACGGTGACACGGTTTGCGTGATGCAGGACGTCACCTCGGCACAGATTAAGGTGAAGAACAAGACCGTCACCCTGTCGGGTGTGGTAAGGGAAGACGGCAGCAAGGTTACTATCACGGCTTCCAAGCCCACCTCCAACTTCATTTATCTGGAGGGTGATTGCCACCTTATCATTGAAAACATCAAATTCTACACCACAGGCTACGGTATCCGTACCGCGAATGCCAATAATCATATTACGATGAACGCAGGCGCAATTCTTGAAAGCACTGCAGCCGATGGCACTTGGATCGTCCGCAACGATACGCCCGGTGGCGTTGTGACCATCAATGAGGGCGCTCAGATCATCGTGGGAGACGGCACTGTTACCAAGACGGCAAATATCTTCCAGATCGCGGGTGACACCGTTCTGAATATCAACGGCGGCACCATCTACCACGGCGCTACGGGCCACATCATTTCGATGAGTGGCGGTATCGTGACCATCAACGGCGGTACGTTTATTGCCGAAAAGACCGACATGTTCTACTGCACCGGCGGCGAGGCTACGATCAACGGCGGCAGCTTCTACCAGCATGCGGGCTCCGTTCTGTATATCGCAGGCGCTTCCAAGTGGGAGATCAACAACGGTTACTTCCTGGCTGACGCAGCTGGCTCCGCAGCGGCAAGCCACGCACGCACGCCCTACTTCTTCTATAAGGATAACGCCGATGCAAGCATTTTCATCAACAGTGGCGTGTATCTGATGCAGGATCGCCAGTACGTCTACTACACCACAGGTGAGGCTGACGGCGTGCTCTGCTACCCCGTTTCTTCTCTCGAGTTCGTTGAGAACGACGATACGCTCGTGAACGTCGGTGAGAAGGAGTATTACTACATGTCCTTCAGCAGCGGTTCTCCCGTTGTGCCTTCTCTGGATGCCGATGCCAAGGTCAGCATGACCGAAGGCAATGAGGGCTTGCTCTTTGAGTCCACGCTCCCCGCACATGTATACGCAGCGCTGGAGACCTACGCGAAGTCTTTGGCAGGTCTTGGCAACACCTACGAGCTCGCGTTCGGTACCTTGATCGCTCCCATTGCAGACCTCAAGAATGCAGAGGCCTTCACGGTCGAGGCACTTGACGCGGCGGGCGTCGTATATGCAAACGTAGCCTGTGAGCCCGAATTCGATGAGGAGGGCAACCTGACCCTTGAGGCGGTGCTCACGAACATTGCCGAGGAGGACTACGCCAAGCTTTATACCGCAGTTCCTTACGTCATCGTTTACACCGACGCCGTGACCGAGGTGCTCTACGGTGCTTACAGCACGGGCGAGGCCGCAACCCTTTCCTTTGTGGCTACTCTTTGGCTCTACGACGTGACCGACGTGATTGTTGGTGATTACGTCCACGAGAGCGTGCTCGTTCCCTACGCGTATAGCCGCTTTACCAAGGAGGAGCAGGAGATCCTTAAGAGTTATCTTGTTCATACTCACATCAATAACTACAAGGGTGTTTGTAACATCTGCGGACGCGACTGTGTTGTAGAACTCGCCGTAGATACCGCTACCAAGATCTCGATGAAGTACGAGAACGTATACAGCTACAAACTCACCCTTGAGGCAGGTATCACGTACTTCTTCAACCTGACCGAGAACGTGGCAAATCTCACGCTCTACAATGCAGAGGGCGATCGTCTGACCATTGATGGAAACGGCAACTTTGCTTGCACGGCAGACGGCACTTACTACCTCAAGGCCACCCCTGCAAAGGTTGGAAAGGCAACGCTGTCGGTGGATCACGTACACGTGACCGACCATAAGGGCTTCTGCGAAATCTGCGAGCAGTCCTTCCTGCAGACCATCCAGCCCGAAACGCTCAACGACGTGAAGTTCCAGAAGGGCGAGGGTTACTACTTCGCAATCGAACTTGCGGGCGGCGTGAAGTATATGGTTCTGACCGTGAACGGTACCTTCACCGTTTATAGCGAGCAGGGCGAAGAACTTCCCGTTGAACAGAGCACGGTTATGATTCCTGAGGACGGCACTTATTATATTGTAGTAAAGGCCGCAATCAAGGGTCAGGGTATGATCCGCGTGGATCACGTCCACACCTACGATCACACCGGTGTGTGTGTGAAGAAGGATTGTGACGACAGCGTATCCGTCAAGATCAACGGCATTTACGTTGACAAGACCGTCAACGTGAAGGCAGACAACGACTACTACTTCAACGTGAAACTCGAGGCAGGCAAGGCGTACTACGTCAACTTCAGCGTTGGTGTCGGTATCTGGTCCCTGTACGATGCCGAGGGTAACGTGCTTGAGGAAGTTGGTGGCGTTTACGACATCACCGTGACCGGCACTTACTACATCGTAGTGAAGGCACAGGTTGCAGGCAAGACGGTCATCACCGTCGGTGCTCAGCACACTTGCGAATATAACTACCGCGGCAAGTGCGGCATCTGCGGCACGGAAACGGGTAGAACCCTGGCCGTTGACGGTTCTGCAAATCTTTCCACTACCGGTGCTAAGACCTTCTACTACAACGTGGCTGACCTGACTGCGGGTGCTACCTACACGGTGATGCTCAGCGGTTCCACCGTTCCCGTTCTTGTATATGACGCAAGCGGTAACGCAGTGACGCTTACCGAGGGTGCGTTCGTGCCTGCGGCAAGTGGCACCTACTACCTGGTAGTAGATGCTACCGAAGGCATTACGGCAACGCTGGCGATCTACAAGACGGCGGATGCCCCCAATCCTTGATCTATCAACAAATCCAATCCACCCGCGCTATGCGCGGGTGGATTTTTCTGTGTGAGGAATTGCATTTTCCTTGAAAGTGTGTTACAATATAGATAATGGAAGAATCTTTCCTCAAGGAGGATAAGAAAATGAGAGATGTAATGCGCGCCGCCGTAGCGGTGCCTGCTATGCGTGTGGCCGACGTTTCCTACAACACGGCCATGATCTGTGCGGCCATGCAAAAGGCCAAGCAAGAGGGGGCGACGTTGTTGGTATTGCCCGAACTTGCACTTACGGGCTACACTTGCGGCGATCTGTTTTTGTCCGATCTGCTCATGGAGCGCGTGGAGGAGGCCCTGGCGGCATTGGCCGTGGATATTCCCGATGGCCTGTTGGTCGCCGTAGGCGCTCCTCTGGCCATTGGCGGACAGCGCTACAACTGCGCCGTGATGTTGGGTGAGGGACGTATTTTGGGTGCTGTTCCCAAGACCTTCCTGCCCGATTATGCCGAATTTTCCGAGCGCCGTTGGTTCACATCGGGAGCAGATCTTGTGCCAATGCTGGCAAGCGTTGGTTGCTTCACGTTCCCTGTGAGCACCGATCTTGTGTTCCGTGCCAAGGACGGTACTGTGGTGGCCACCGAACTTTGTGAGGATATGGCCGCCCCCCTGCCGCCCTCTACCTTGCTTGCACTGGCGGGTGCTGAGGTGATCGTCAACCTATCCGCCGCCACGGCTACCGTCGGCAAGCGCGACAGTGTGCGTTCGCTCTTGCTTTCGCAGTCCGCGCGCACCCTTTCTGCGTATCTGTATGCAGGTGCGGGCTCGGATGAATCCACCGCCACGGCCGTGTATAACGGCCAGTGCTTAATGGCGCTTGGCGGTAAATTGGTGTGTGAGAATGCAAAAACCGTGAATGCAGACGATATGTTGATCGCCGACGTTGACCTTGGAAAAATTCGCTATGATCGCCGACACAAGCGCACCTTTGGTGAGAGTGCCGTGCGCCTTTCCCATGAGGTAGAAGTGGTATCTGTCGAATTCCCGCTTTGTGCCTCGGATGGCGCGATGCTTTCCGTTTCGCGTCTGCCCTTTATCCCCGACGCCGCCGCGCGTGAGGCGCGCTGCGCCGAGATCTTTGAGATCCAGGCAAGTGCACTGGCACGTCGACTGTCCGTGGTAGGTGGCAAGGCCGTGATCGGCATTTCGGGCGGTTTGGATTCCACGCTTGCCGTGTTGGTGGCCGCGCGCGCTATGGAAAAACTGGGGCTGCCCGCCTCCCATATCACCGCTGTGACCATGCCGTGTTTTGGCACCTCGGATGATACGCTCAAGAACGCGTTGGAACTGATGGAAACGCTTGGTGTGACCGCACGCACCGTGCCCATTAAGGAAGCCGTACTGCAGCATTTCAAGGATATTGGACACGATGTGAACGACTATTCTGTGACCTATGAGAACGCGCAGGCGCGTGAGCGCACGCAGGTGTTGATGGATATTGCCAATCAGGTTGGCGGCATCGTGATTGGTACGGGCGACCTCTCGGAAATGGCACTTGGTTGGTGCACCTACAACGGAGACCATATGAGTATGTACGGCGTGAATGCCGACGTGCCCAAGACACTGGTGCGTTGGGTGATCGCCACGCTTGCCGATACGGGTGTGTTTGCCGCTTGTACAGACGTGTTGCGGCGCATTCTGGATACGCCCATCAGTCCCGAACTTCTGCCCCCCGACGCAGTCGGCAAGATCTCGCAAAAGACCGAGGATCTCGTGGGTCCCTACGCCCTGCACGATTTCTTCCTGTATTATGCCGTGCGATACCAGTACACGCCCACCAAGATCTATGAATTGGCACTCCGTGCCTTTGAGGGCCTGTTTGATAGCGACACTGTGAAAAAATGGTTGACTGTGTTTTACCGCCGCTTCTTTGGTCAGCAGTTCAAGCGCAACTGCACACCCGACGGTGTGAAGGTCGGGTCGGTTTGTCTCTCGCCGCAAGGTGATTGGCGTATGCCCTCGGACGCGTGCGCCAACGAGTGGCTTGCCGAGATCGAGGAACTTTGATGTGCCTGAAAAAAGCCCCGTGCGAACAGTACGGGGCTTTTTGGCATATTCAGTCCGAAATTTAAAAAATAAGTGAAATGATTTTTATTATAATTGGAAAATAATAAATAGAAACTGGAATTATTTGCGAACGAGATATTTTCTCATGTCAATGGCACACGCAATGAGAATGATCAGGCCCTTGATGATATACTGCATATTCGCATCGATACCAAGGAAATTGAGACCCACAAAGATCAGTCGCAACAGCACCACGCCGATCACAACGCCGCCGATCCTGCCCGTGCCACCCACAAAGGAGACACCGCCGATCACGCACGCGGCAATCGCGTCCAGTTCGTAGTTAAGGCCTGTGGCCGCCGAGTTGGAGCCGATACGCGCCGCCTCGATAAAGCCCGTGGTCGCGTAAAGCGCACCCGCCAGAACGAACACGGCCACCGTCATCCACTTCACGTTTACACCCGACACAGCGGCGGCCTCAGCGTTCGAGCCGATGGCGAACATATTTTTGCCAAAGGCCGTTTTGTTCCACACGACCCACATCACGGCAAGCAGCACGAGCACGTACCACACGTAATTGGGGATCGGCGTGCCACCAATGCGTAAGATACTGCCCTTGATGAAGTTGGTGTAGGTTGCATCAAGCCCCGAGATCGACTGGCCGTTGTTGTTGCCACTCATCAGGAAGAGCAGTAACGCGCCGTAGACGATGAGTTGTGTGGAGAGCGTCACGATGAAGGGGTGTAGGTGGAAGGTGGCAGTGCAGTAGCCGTTGATAAACCCAAGGAGTCCACCCAGCGCAATCACGATGAGGAACACCACGGGGATCGGGAGCGTGGCAAGCGTGGGGAACATCTTGCCCACGTAGCCGGAGGACTGCAAAAGTGCCGCTGATACGCAGGCCACAAGTCCCACGATGCGGCCACCCGAGAGGTCGGTGCCCGCAAGAATGATGGCACCCGCCACGCCCAATGCCATAGGCAGATTCGCGGCGGATAGCGAAATAATGTTGATAATGGAAGGAAAGGAGAGAAAACGGGGATTGAGGCACGCGATAAAGATCACGGCCGCTATGAGAAAAATATAAAGAGAATTGTTGATGAGCCACTCGGAAATGCGACGGCGTTTCTCGCTCTTGTCCATCTGCTTCCATTGTGTGATGATGTTACATCTCATACGAAACACCTCTTAAACGTTTTTGGCGGCAAGCGTCATAATTTCTTCCTGGGTGGTACCCTCAGCACTCACCTCACCCGCGATCTCCCCGCCCGACATCACGTAAATGCGGTGGCAAACGCCCAGAAGTTCAGGCAATTCGCTCGATACCATCAAAATGGCACAGCCCTTTTTTGCCAGATCCTGCATCAGGGCGTAGATCTCATATTTGGCACCCACGTCGATGCCGCGTGTCGGCTCGTCCAGCAGCAGGATCTTGGGCGAGGTGAGCAACCAGCGCGAAAAAATGACCTTTTGCTGATTGCCGCCCGACAGTGTGCGGATCTGTGTTTCCCTGGAGGCGGTTTTCACGCCGAGCCGACGGATCATCTCGTCCGTGTCGGTGCGGCGCTTTTTATCCGACTGGAAAAGACCTGCCAGGCGGTAGCGGCCGCGCGCACTGACGGTGGTATTCTCCGTGATATCGAGAATACCGAAAATGCCCGTGGCGCGCCGTTCCTCGGTGAGCAGGGCAAATCCGCCCGCGATTGCCTCGCGCGGATTGCGATTGCGCACCTCGGTACCGCTCACCGAAATGCGGCCACTCTCGCGCTCCGATAGGCCAAAAATATTCTCTAAGAGTTCCGAGCGTCCCGCGCCCGCAAGACCCGCAAGTCCTACGATCTCGCCGCTTTTCACGGTCAGTGAAACGTCCTTTACCTTGGTGTAACGGGAGGAAATGCCCTCCAGTTGCAGTACGGTATCGCCGATCTTCTTGTTTTTGGGCGGAAAACGCCCCAACAGTTCGCGTCCGACCATCAGACGAATGATGTCGTCCATCGTCAAGTCCTTGGCGGGGGCGGTACGCACGTTGGCGCCGTCGCGCATCACGGTGATCTCGTCCGAGATGCGGAAGATCTCCTCCATCTTGTGTGAGATATAGATGATACCGCACCCGCGCGCACGCAGGGTGTCGATGATGCGAAACAGGTGCGCCACCTCCTCGTCGGCAAGCGAGGAGGTGGGCTCGTCGAGCACGATGATCTTTGCGTCATAGGAAACGGCCTTGGCGATCTCCACCATTTGGCGCTCGGCTACCGACATCGTGCCCATGATGCGTTTGGGATCCACCGAAAGCTCCAGTTCTTCAAAAAGGGCGCGCGTGCGCTCTTCCAACTCACGATCCGAGACAAAAGCCCCAAAACGGGTGGGATAACGGCCAAGCCAGAGGTTGTCCATCACACTGCGGCGCAGTGCTTGAGAGAGTTCCTGGTGTACCATAGCCACCCCGTTTCGGAGCGCTTCGGCGGGCGAGCGAAAACTGACGCGCTCCCCAGAGAGCAACACCTCGCCGCTATCGGGGTTGTAAAGACCGAACAAACACTTCATCAGGGTGGATTTTCCCGCACCGTTCTCGCCCATAAGGGCGTGGACGGTGCCGCTTTTCACAACGAGATCCACGTGGTCAAGTGCCTTGACGCCGGGGAACTCCTTGCAAATGCCGCGCATTTCAAGCAGGGGCTTTGGCGACTTTTTAACCGAGATATTTTCCATACGCAATACGGATCTTATTGACGTTCTCGTCCACGGAGAGCGACTCGGTTCCCGTCATCAGTGAGTTCTCGCCCGCCGCGTTGCCTGCAAGGAGTGCCAGCGCCTTTGCCATGCCCTCGGCGTCCTGCATCACCGTGCCCGCCATTTTTCCGTCCTTGATGAGAGCGCGCGCGGCCTCGGTGGCGTCCACGCCGAATACGGGAATAAAGGGACTTTCGCCGCCCTTATTGAAGCCCGCGGCATTCAATGCCGAAACCGCACCCTCGGCCATCGCGTCGTTGTTGCAGATCACAAGCTCGATCATATTGCCGCCCGCCACACTGTGCGAGGCAAGGGCCGTATTCATATAGTCGTTGGCCGCCGCGGCAGACCACTGTCCGTTCTGGTCAACGAGATAGCCGTTTTTATTGTTGGCATCGTAAAAGGTGAGCGCGGGCTTCCCGTTTTCTTTCAGGAGTGCGTTTGCCTCCTCCACGCTGTACTGCGTGCGGTAGATGGCCTCGTTGTTGCCCTCCTCCCCCTTGAAAAGAATATAGGAGATCTTGCCGTCCTTGTTCAAGTCGATGTCATTGTAATGTGCAAGCACGTATTCACCCACCATCTCGCCCTGCAGAATGCCCGCTTCCACGGCGCGTGTGCCCACAAAGGCGCATTTCTCATAGGAGGAGATCACCGCATCACTCACTTCGCGGTTGAAGAATACGAGCGAAATGCCCGCATCGCGCGCAAGCCCCACGATCTCGCTTGCGGCATCGTCGGAGCCCGTGTTGACGATATTGACAAGGATCGCCTTGGCGCCCTTGGTGATCGCGGTGCGGATCTGCTCGGTCTGCGTGGTCTGATTGCCGGCCGCGTCATAGTCCTGATAGGAAAGCCCCGCGGCGGCGAGTTGCGCGTCCAGCGCCGTGCGCACGGTGGAAATATAGGTGTCGGAATAGGTGTAGTAGAACACGTGAACGTCGGCATTCTTGCCGTCGCCCGAGCAGGCGACGAAGCAAGAGCACACGAGCAACAGGGCGCAAAGCGCCGAAAGGATACGAATTTTCATATGGATCCTGCCTTTCGTTGGTTTGCCATTATTATGTGCAACTTTGTTCCCAACCACACCGTGAAAGACAGGAAATTTTTGAGAAATAAAAAAGGAGTAGTGAAACGTCACTGCTCCTTTTTGATGTGGATATTACCGTTTTTTATTACCGTTTCCGTACTTATTTCATGAAACGCTCGGCAATGCGCACGCCCTCCATGGCGTCCTTGGCATAAGCATCGGCACCGATGCGCGCGGCATACTCTGCGGTGAGCACGGCACCGCCCACCATCACGCGGCAGTGGGGAAGCGCCGCACGGAGTTGCTTGATCGTTTCCTCCATGGCGGGAACGGTGGTGGTCATCAGGGCACTGAGCCCCACAACCGTTGCGCCCATTTCCTTTGTGGCACGGACGATCTCCTCGGGCCTGACGTCACGCCCCAGATCCGTCACCGAAAAACCGTAATTTTCGAGCAATAAATGCAGGATATTCTTGCCTATATCGTGGATATCGCCCTTTACGGTGGCCAGTACGATGCGTCCCTTGTCGGCGGTGCGTGCCGTACCCACGTGTGCCTTGATCACGTCAAAGGCGGCCCCCGCGGCCTCGGCACTCATCAAAAGTTGAGGCAGATAGATCGTCTTTTGCTCAAAGCCGCGTCCCACCACGTCAAGCGCGGGGACGATCTCGTTTTGAATGACGTCCAGGGGCGGTGTGGTGGCGATCAGTGCGGCGGTGAGCGAAGCGGCGTCGCGCGAAAGTCCTTTGAGGATCGCGGTTTGCAATTCGCTGGTTCCTGTGGGATAGGGCGCGGCACCTTGCGCGGCGGCGGAAGTGCCCTGCGTGGGTGCAGGAGCGGCATTTGGTGCCGTAACGGGTGTGGGAATCGTGGCGGCAAAGCGCACGAAGTCCGCGCAACTGGCATCTGCGCCGACGAGCGCACGGTAGGCGTGATACACGCCCATCATCGCCGTTGAGTAAGGATTCATAATGGCGGCGGACAGCCCCGATTGCAGTGCCATGGCGAAGAAGGTGCTGTTGACCGTATCGCGTGACGGCAGACCGAAAGAAACGTTGGAAACGCCGAGTGAGGTGTGACAACCAAGTTCGTTTTTGATGCGGGAGAGTGCGTTCAACGTCACGCGCGGTGCACATCTGTCCGCGCTGACGGTCATTGCCAGCGTGTCGAATACGATATCCTTTTTGTCGATGCCGTAGGTGGCGGCGGTATCCAAAATGCGCTTGGCGATCTCAAAACGACCCTCTACGGTATCGGGAATTCCGTTTTCGTCCAGGGTGAGCGCCACGACAAGGCCACCGTATTTTTTCACGAGCGGGAACACGGCCTCCATACTCTCTCGCTTGCCGTTCACGGAATTGACCATCGGCTTGCCGTTGTACACGCGCATGGCGCGCGCCATGGCTTCGGGGTTGGCGGTGTCGATCTGTAAGGGCAGATCGATGATCGCTTGCAGTTCGGTTACGGCTTCGGTCAGCAATGCCGCCTCGTCCACTTCGGGAATGCCGACGTTCACGTCCAGCACCTGCACACCCTTGTCCTGCTGTGCGATGCCTTCCTTTAAGATATAACCGATATCGTGGGCGAGCAGTGCCTCCTTGAAACGCTTTTTGCCCGTCGGGTTGATGCGCTCGCCGATCAGCACGGGCGAGTTGCCAAGTACGACGGCGTGCGTATAGGAGGAGGTCATTGTGTGTGTCTTGGGAAGGGTGGGGACGGGCGCGAGGTGTGCTGTCACGCGCACGGTTGCGTCGATATAGCGCGGCGTGGTGCCGCAACAACCGCCAAGCACCCTTACACCCGCAAGGGCGGCGGCACGCATCTCCTCGGCAAAGGCATCGTGGTCGATATCGTATACCGTTTCGCCACTTTCCACGCGAGGGAGCCCCGCATTGGGCTTGAGCAGAACGGGTACGGAGGCGAAGGTAAGCAGCTCCTCCACCACGTCGCGCAGTGCGGCGGGACCCAAGGAACAGTTGGCGCCGATGGCGTCCGCGCCAAGACCCTCCAACATTGCGACCATGGCCGCGGGGGTGGCACCCGTCATCAATTTGCCATCAGCACCGTATGCGTTGGAAACGAACACGGGCAGGTCGCAATTCTCCTTGGCGGCAAGCAGTGCCGCTTTGGTCTCCAGAGAATCGTTCATGGTTTCGATGAGCACAAGATCCGCGCCGTATTTCGCACCAAGGCGCACTGTTTTGGCAAAAATCGAGACGGCCTCTTCAAACTCCAGGTCGCCCAAAGGGCGCAACAGTTTGCCCGTGGGGCCGATGTCCAGTGCGATAAAGCGCGGTGCGTTACCCTCGGTATTGTCGCGTGCGTAGGCCACGTTTTCAATGGCGGTGCGGACGATCTCTTCCAGTTCCGCATCGGAAAACTTCAGTGCATTCGCACCAAAGGTATTGGTGCTGACCACGTTGGAGCCAGCACGGTAGTAATCCGCGTGAATGCGGCGCAGAACGTCGGGGTGCGTGATGCTCCAACGCTCGGGGTGCTCACCCGGCGCTAGCCCTTCCCGTTGCAACAGTGTGCCAAGACCGCCGTCCAGGTAGAGCAGATGCTCCTTCATATAAGATATTACGTTCATGGTTCTACCTCGATTCCCGCGAGTGCGGTCACGGATTTGGTGGGGGACATCAAAATGTTTTCGGTGAGTGTGAGCCCCAAGTGCTTTTGCGGCTCCAGCAGTGCGAACACGTCGCGCTGGGTGCAAAGGGGCAGATCGCCGTATCCCGGGCTGAAGCGAGGACGGAGATGCTTGTCTTCTTTGGCAAGTGCATCAGTCATTTCGGCGCAGAAGGCGTCGCAAAGTGCCTCCACGCGCTCGGTGCCGATGGCTTGCAGGCAAAGTGCCCGTGCGGGGGAGGTGTGTCCGTAGCGTGCGATCATTCGGTCAAGGGCATGCCCCACGGTGGCGGCAAATACCAGTGCTTCGTCACACCCCGTCAGATTTTTTTCAAGATCGGCAGAGGTCGTGCGCAGTGTGCCGACAAGGAGCCCCGATTCCATGCGTTCGATCGCCACGCGCGCGTAGCAGATGCGGTAGTGAAGCGCGGGCAGTGCCTCGGCAAGGCACTCGTCAAGCAGCGCCTCGACCTCGGGTGTGAGCGATTCACAGCGCATATAGCGCAACATCTCGCGCCGCGAAACGGGCGGTGCGGCATAGATTTTTGAAAGGACCGTCATTTGTCCAAAATATCCGAGAGGTTGGCCATAATGCGGCGCGCCACCTCGGGTTTGTTCATCGAATACACGTGCACGTGCGTGATGCCGTTGGCGTACAGATCGATGATCTGATCCGTGGCATAGGCAATGCCTGCCTGCATCATTGCCGCAGGGTTTGTGCCGTAGTGATCCACCAGACTCTTAAAGCGCTGGGGCATATGCGAGCCCGAGAGTTTGATGGCGCGCTCGACCTGTGCCGCATTGGTGATCGGCATAATGCCCGCAATCACGGGCACGGTCACGCCCGCCTCACGGATCTTATATAAAAAGTTGTAGAGCAGGTTGTTGTCAAAAAACATCTGTGTGGTGAAGAACTCGCACCCCGCATCCGCCTTTTCCTTCAGGTGCAGAATGTCCTCGCGCTGATTGGCGCTTTCGGGATGTACCTCGGGATAGCACGCTCCTCCGATGCAAAAATCATACTTGCTTTCGCGCAATTCGCGGATCAGTTCCACGGCGTGCGTATAGTCCCACGTACTGCGATCCTCGTGTGCTCTGTCGGCGGGAATATCTCCGCGCAGAGCCAACACGTTGGTGATGCCCGCTTCGTGAATGCGCGAGATCTCATCGTGTACCGTATCGCGCGTGGAGGACACGCAGGTCAGGTGCGCAAGCGAGGGTACGTTGTGGGCGCGCTTGATCTCTTTGGCGATATCCAACGTGAAGCGACTGGTGCCGCCACCCGCGCCGTAGGTCACGCTCATAAAAGCGGGGGAGAGTGCGGCAATCTCGCGCACGGCGTCACGCACACCGTCAAAGCCCGCGTCTGTTTTGGGCGGAAAGACCTCGAAAGAGATAGAAGCCCTCTTATCTTTTAATAGTGCACGCATACGATTGCCTCCTTGTTTTGATGCTTGAAGATGTCCGGATATATACAGTATAGCACCCGAAAATAAAAAAATCAAGAAGTTTTGCAAAAGGTGTTGACAAATGCTTTTTGGCATGATATAATAGGCACGTGCTTTAGCAAAGTAAAGTGCTAAAGCGATTACATTTTTGAAAGAGAGAACATGACAATGAAAAAGACAATCGCACTTGTGCTGGCACTCCTCCTCACGCTTGGCTGTGTTGCCGCACTTTCTTCCTGTAACAAGGATCCTTACGCAGATCTGGCCATCGTAGACCTCGGTCTTGAGCGCGAGTACTTCGGCATCGCGTTCCGCGCCGGCTCCGACATGACCCGCAAAGTTGAGGATATCACGCTGGAACTGATCAAGGAAGGCAAACTTGAGGAACTCTCCACTACCTACGAAGTCGGCGCCGTTGGCGAAGCAGACTACACCCCCAAAGCAGATCCCTGCGAGGGATCCGGTGACTGGGCCGAGATCAAGGCCAAGGGCAAGCTCGTGATCGGTATCACCGATTACAAGCCCATGGACTACAAGAACGACAAGGGCGAGTGGATCGGCTTTGATGCGGATTACGCACGTCTGGTCTGCGAGAAGCTGGGCGTTACTGCCGAGTTCAAGGAGATCGAGTGGGACAACAAGCTGTTCGAACTTGAAGGCAAGACCATCGACTGCATCTGGAACGGTATGACCATCACCGATGCGATCGAGAACGCCGCTGACTGCACCGCACCCTATATGTACAACACGCAGGTTGCCGTTGTCAAGAAGGACAAGGTTGACACCTACAAGGATATCGCAAGTCTTGCAGGCAAGAAACTGGCTGCAGAGGGCGGTTCCGCCGGTGAGAAGGTCATCGCCGATAACGCATCTCTCAAGGACGGTCTGAAGGCCGTGTCCGCGCAGACCGATGCGATCCTGGAGGTTATTTCGGGTGCATCTGATGCCGCCATCGTCGACCTGACGCTTGCCAAGGCGCTCATTAAGGAATAAATTGCTGAACACGGGATGCCGCACGGCATCCCGTGTCATTCTGCGTTTGTGAGGTTTTATGGATTTTTTGAGTATTACACTGGACCTGCTGGTGGGCTTTGGCGAAACGCTGAAGATCTTTCTGGTCACACTGCTGTTCTCCCTGCCGCTCGGTCTTATCATTGCTTTTGGCTCTATGTCGCGCTTCAAGCCGCTTTCCGCACTCACGCGGGCTGTGGTTTGGGTGGTGCGCGGCACGCCGCTGATGCTCCAGTTGATCGTGGTCTATTACGGCCCCGGTATTGCTTTCGGCACGCCGTGGTTCACCGCACAGATGGCGACCTACATCACCTTTAGCATCAATTACGCCTGCTATTTCTCGGAGATCTACCGCGGCGGTATCGAGTCGATCACCAAGGGTCAGTACGAGGCAGGTCAGGTGCTTGGCATGACCAAGACCGAGACCTTCTTCAAGGTCGTGCTGTTGCAGGTGATCAAGCGTATTCTGCCCCCGATGTCCAACGAGGTCATTACGCTGGTCAAGGATACGTCTCTGGCGCGCATCATCACGTACTATGAGCTGATCTACTTTGCCCAGCGCTATATCAAGAATGGCGGTCTGCTTTGGCCTCTGTTCTACACGGCCGTCTACTATCTGCTCTTTACCGCATTGCTCACCTGGCTGTTCCGCAAGCTGGAAAAGAAGCTGGATTATTTCAAATCGTAAGGAGGAGATGCTATGAATATGTTGGAAGTAAAAAATCTCCGCAAGCGATTTGGCAACAACGAGGTGCTCAAGGGCGTTGACCTGACGCTGAAAAAAGGACAGGTGCTTGCGATCATCGGTGCTTCGGGCGGTGGCAAGACCACGCTGCTGCGTTGCCTGAACTTCCTGGAAAAGGCGGATAGCGGCGAGATCCTGGTGGGCGGAAAGCGCGTCTATTCTGCAGTCGATGGCGAAAAGCCCGAATTTGCGGCAGATGCACAGCGCTCCTTTGGACTTGTGTTTCAGCAGTTCAATCTGTTCCCCCAGTACAACGTGATGGATAATCTGACGCTGGCTCCCCGTCTGCGCGCTAAGCGCAAGAGCACCGTGGGTGTGCGTGAAACGGCAGAGGAAATTGAAAAACGCGCCAAGGAGTTGCTTGTGACCGTGGGTCTTGCCGACAAGGCGGCGGCATACCCCTGCGAGTTGTCGGGCGGCCAACAGCAACGTGTTGCGATTGCCCGTGCACTCATGCTTTCTCCCGACATTCTGTGTTTTGACGAGCCGACCTCGGCACTGGATCCCGAACTCACGGGCGAGGTGTTGCGCGTGATCCGCTCGCTCAAGAGCGCGGACCGTACCATGATCATCGTCACGCACGAGATGGAATTTGCCCGTCACGTGGCAGACCACGTGATCTTTATGGCAGACGGTGTGATCGAGGAGGAGGGCACGCCCGAGGAGATCTTTGACCACCCGCAAAGCGAGAAAACGCGCGCGTTCCTTGCGCACGATCAGCTGTAATAAAAACTCGGCGCCCCCCGACAGGGTAAAGAACAACAACGAGGGTATCTGATGTACGAAAATTTGTAGAAATCAGAGAGTACACTGACTCTACAGAGACATGTAAAAAGCGTAGCCGCGAGGTGATCTCGTTGCTACGCTTTTTAATTGTTTTGTTATGAGTATCGGTGAATATAAAGATGCCGCTCTTTTACAAATATCGCTTGGGGTTATTTGTTTCACCAAGCAAATAATCAATGCTTGTATTATAAAACCTGGCAAGTTTGATCAAAATGGCGGTGGGAATGTCATTCTCGCCCGTTTCATATTTAGAATATCCTGTTTGAGACATTCCTAAAATTTTTGCAATTTGTGTTTGATTCATATCGTGATCTTCTCGGAGATCTCTTAATCTTGAACGCATTCCACTCCCTCCTTAACGTATACACAAACATTATAATTTAATCTATTTCAGGGTATTGACATTTAACCTAAAACAGATTATAATGTATATACAATACATTTTATGGAGAGTGGCCATGACAAAGGAAAAGATCGGTAGCATCATTTGTACCCTTCTGGCAATTGCGATCTTGATCGGTGTTAAGTCCTGCGCGAATGCAAATGATATGTCAGAATCTATGAAAGAAGCCAAAAGTTTTCTTAAGGACCAAGGTTACAAGGTGCGCGTGGAAAATGACGCAGACGATATTGCGGAAATGATGAAAGACATATTTGATATAGAGCCAGAGGGTATTGAAGAACTGCTTTTAGCTTACCACGAGCAAGCGGAGGATATGTTTTTGATTCTTCAATGCACGGATACCATATCAGCCGATAGTATGGAGTTCGCGCTCATAGATTTTGCCATACTGGAAAATATGGATTATAGCGGTTATACCGTGGAAAGAAGTTATACCACAATTTATCTTGGACATAAGGATTTGGTGAAAGACCTGAACAAATAAAAGAAAATATACGGTTTTGAAGGAAGAAACAAGTGTTGCTTGAAAGTTTGTTTATGACCGTAAAAACAAGGTGCAATAGGCGATAAACTAAAAAGTCCCGAAAAGGAATATCTTCCATAAAGCAGACTTTAACTTGACGAGAAATCAAAAGGAGTACGAGCATTTACGCTCGTACTCCTTTTCATTTCATTTTTTGGTGAGGGTGAGGCAAATGCGCTCAACTGATTGTATCGGGGGCGAGGGTGAATGCGCATTCTACACTCTCGCGGAGCGCGGGGTGCGCCGCAAGGGTGGGGTCTGCGGTGATCAACTCGTGCGCACGTGCGGTGGCGGCGGAAAGCAGACCCGTGTCGTCGCACAGTGCCGCCAGGCGGAAGCGCACGCCGCCGCTTTGGCGGATCGTGCTGTCAGCGCCGCCCGACAGAAAGTCACCGGGGCCGCGCAGAACCAGGTCCTTTTCCGCAATTTCAAACCCGTCATAGGTCGTTTTCATTGTGAGCAGGCGCTTTGCCGCGGTGCTCTCGCCCTCTATGGATGTGCCTGACATCAGAATGCAATAGGACTTGCGCGTGCCGCGTCCAACGCGTCCGCGCAACTGATGAAGTTGGGAAAGGCCGAAGCGCTCGGCGTTCTCCACGATCATCAGGCACGCATTCGGTACGTTGACGCCCACCTCGATCACGGTGGTTGACACCAGCACCTGCGTCTCTCCCGAGGCAAAGGCGCTCATGACGCGATCCTTGTCGCGGCTCTTCATTTTGCCGTGTACCACGTTGACCGTGAGGTTGGGGAGTGCGGCGCTGAGTTCCTCGGCGTATTGCACCGCCGCCTTCATCGGTGGGGTGTCAAGCGGCGCGCTCTCGCCGATCTCCGAGAGCAACAACTCGTCGGATTCCGCCTCGCGTTCCTCCACAGCGGGGCAGACCACGTAGACCTGACCGCCCTCGGCACAGATCCTTTCGATAAAGGCGTTCATGCGCGCACGGTAACTCTCGTCTACCACAAAGGTGTCCACGCGCTGACGCCCTGGAGGCATTTCGTCGATGCGCGAGAGGGAGAGATCGCCGTACAGCGTGAGTGCGAGTGAGCGCGGGATCGGTGTGGCGCTCATGACCAACATGTGCGCGTGCGCATTCTTTTCGGCCAGTGTGGCGCGCTGTCCCACGCCGAAGCGGTGTTGTTCGTCCGTGACGATGAGCCCCGGTGCGGCAAACGCAACCTCGTCGGTGAGCAGTGCCTGCGTGCCAATGACGATCGGCAACCGCGCGGTGGGATCGGGGTTGGCCAACGCCTCCCTGATCTTGCGCTTTTTCGCTATCGTTGTGGCACCAATCAGCAATTCTGTGCGAATGCCGAGTGCCGCAAACAGAGGCGAGAGATCCTCGTAATGCTGACGCGCCAGGATTTCGGTGGGGGCCATCAGTGCCGCCTGCCGACCGCTTTGTACGGAAAACAGCATGGCGGCGGCGGCCACCACGGTCTTGCCGCAACCCACGTCACCCACCACGATGCGGCTCATGGGCGTGTCGCTCGCCATATCCGTGCGGATCTCGCGGATCGCACGCTCCTGCGCACCCGTGAGAGTGTAGGGGAGCAGGGAAAGGAGCGGGGACGGGTCGGATTTTTCGCATTTTGGTGCGCCGTGCGACACACTTTTCTGCCTGGTGAGTGCAAGCCCCAGGGCAAAGGTAAAGAACTCGTCAAAAATCAGTCTCCGCTTGGCGGCGGCGAGTGAAATATAGTCGGTGGGATTGTGAATGTTGCGCAGGGCAAAACCGAGTGTGGCAAGGCGCTCCGCCTTGCGAATCTCATCGGGGAGCGGATCGGTCATGCTTGTAGTTTCTGCGAGCACGGCCTCCATATTTTGCCCGATCAGTTTGGGGGTGAGTCCCTCGGAAAGTCGGTAGACGGGGAGCAGGTCGGGCAAGGGCTTATCGTATTCGAAGGGCTCGGATTCGGGGGAGAGCATTTTGTAGCCCTTGCCCACGCGCTGTACTTTGCCCCAGAAGCGGAAGGTGGAGCCGAGCAGAAAACGGTTTTTCAGGTAGTCCTGATTGAAAAAGGTGATCTCGCACGTGCCGCTTTCGTCATAGGCCTTGAACTTGAGCAACGTCATGCGGCCGCGTATGCGGGCGCTACGGGGCTCGGTGCCCACCGTAAGCACCACGGCGGTGCGGGCATCGGCGGGGGCTTCAGAGAGCAGACGGACGTCACCGCGATTCTCGTAACTGCGGGGGAAATGGTAGAGTAGATCCGTTTTGGTGTGAATGCCGAGTTTTTCGTATGCGGCGGCCTTGGCGGGCCCCACGCCCTTCAAGTTCCGTACACTTTCGTGATAGGCGGCCACGGTGACACCTCCTTTGCACAGGTATGCTTTGTAAGTATATCTTAATTATAACAATGCTCCCACGCAATGTCAAGGAAAAAAGAGGGTAAAAAAGGCGGGAATCTCTTGACATAACAGGGGATTTGGGTTATAATGAAAGGGAATACTGCGACGGAGGACCTTGCAAATGAAAAAGATTCTTGCCCTGATGCTGGCATTGCTGCTCCTTCTTTCCCTTGTGGCTTGTAACAAGGGCGAAGAGGAAGAGGAGAAAGAAGAGTTCGATATGACCGTATCCACCAACGAGCAGGTCTATCGCACCGAGAATGATTACAGCGACGCATATTACTACGAGTACATCAGCGACGACGAGGTTGCGATCATTGGCTTCTCCTCCTCGCACGTTTTGCACGCCATTACCCTGCCTGACAAGATCGATAACCGTGTCGTTACCGTGATCACCGAGGGCGCCTTCAACAGTATGTCTAACATTTCCGCCGTCACCCTGCCCGATACGCTGAAGGAGATCGGCGCTTACGCCTTCAATAACTGCATCGAACTGAAGAGCATCAATTTCCCCGCTTCGCTCACCAAGATCGAGCAAGCCGCTTTTGCTGCTTGCATTAAACTCGCTGCTGTCACGATTCCCGACAGTGTGACCGAGATCGGTTTTGCCGCTTTCTACGGTTGCAAGAGTCTTGCAAGTGCTACGATCTCCGCCGCTGTGACCGAACTGCCCGAGCAGGCCTTCATGGGCTGCGAGAAACTGGCAAGCGTGTCCTGGAGCGCAAACGGCACCAAGATCGGCAACTATGCGTTCATGGGTTGTGCTCTTCTTGCTACCGTGAATTTCCCCGCGACGCTCACCGAGATCGGTAATTATGCTTTTGCCGATTGCGCAAAGTTGACGGCTCCCACGCTGGACGTCGCCGTGACCGTGGGTGAAAACGCTTTCTACGTAACTCCCGCCGCCTGATAGACGAATAGAAAAAGGTGCGTGCCAATGGCACGCACCTTTTTTGTTTACCTCGACAACGGGGTGAGAAACGGCTCAGCGCCGATGGTCTGCATACCGCAGAGCACGAGTGAGAGATCGGCGCGCTCGGCGAGTGACGTAAGGCCCGCCGCACGGTAGCGCGGATCTATGGCGATCACGCGGTAATGCCGTGCCAGAAAGGGGAGCAGGGCGTTTGCAAAACTGTCCTTGATCACGAGCAGTACGGGGCGTGCATCTTCCTCTCCTTTTGTAATTTCCAGGACGCCGCAGTTGCCGCCGAGAAATACGGCGTATCCGTCGTGCGTTTGCAACTTTTGCAGGTCATAAAGCCCCGTAAAATCCGCCGCACGCCCGTCGCGCGTGACTGTGAAGGTGTTATCGTCCGCAGAGCGCCAGAGCAAGATACGGTCGGGAGAAATGAAGGGAAGTCCCGCCGCCGCGTGACTGGTGCCAAGGAAACTTTCGGACACCGTTTCCACGGTAAATTCTCCCTCGGCAAGGGGGGTGTATCCAAGCACTTCTCCAAGGCGCAGATAGGCCTTGTATGCCCCTGCCGCCGTCCAGTGGTGATCCGTGCGGAACCAGTCGGCGTCCTCACGACATTCGGGGAAGGTCACGGCTTCGCTTGGCAGCAGATCGTATGCGGCAAGTGACGTACTGCTGTCATACAGTGCGGGCAACACCTCGCGTCGCGCGTCGATGCGGCGCGGTACCACGGCAAGCGTGAGTGGTTTTTCGCCAAGCGCGGCACGCATACGGGGGAGCACCGAGAGGTTGCGTGCGAGCAGTGCTTCGTCACACGCAAGACGGCGCGAGAGACTGCCGTCACGGCAAAGGATCACGCCGTGCGATTCCCGTTTGCCAAGCGAGAGTTCGGTAGCGCCCCATACCAGACGGCAGATGCCGCGGAAGGGGGCGCGTTCGGTGGCGTAGGTATCCAGCGCCGCCGTTACACTTCCGTCTGCGATCCCTGTGGCTGTGACGGTGGGGAACTCCGCCAGATACCGATTTTCTCCCTCGGCATACCGTGCCGCAGGGAACAACGTGAGTCCGACCGAGCCCGATACCAGAACGATACAAAAAAGAATCAGAAGAATTGCATTCGCGCGTCGCATTTTTTTGCTCCTTTGCTTTGGTTGATGTTAGTTTATGAAGCAAGCACAGGTGTATGCGAAACAAATTCAGTCATTTTTTTGAAGGAAAGAGAGTATCTGCGAAAACAAAAAAGGGTTCCCCTTGCAAGGGGAACCCTTTTTTTACAGATCAGATCAGTCCAAAGCGTCCTTGATGGAGAATTCCATACGGTTCTTCTTCTGATCGATGCCCATATACTTGACCTTGACGACGTCGCCCATCTTGAGCACGTCTTCAACCTTGTCGATACGGGTCTTGGCGATCTTGGAAATGTGCACCATGCACTCCTTGCCGGGCAGGTACTCGACGAAGCAGCCGAACTCCTTGATACCCGTGACCTTGCCCTCGAACACCGCGCCGACCTCGGGGTCGTAAGCGATGGCGGCAATGGCCTTGCGTGCGATCTCTGCGCTCTCGCCATTGATGGCGGCGATGCGAATGGTACCGTCGTCGTCGATGTCGATCTTGGCGCCCGACTCGGCGGTGATCTTCTGGATTACGGAGCCACCCTTACCGATGACCTCGCGGATCTTGTCGGGATCGATCTTCATGGTGGTCATCTTGGGTGCGTACTTGGAAACCTCTGCACGGGGTGCGGGGATCGCCTTGAGCAGTACCTCGTCGATGATATAGTCGCGGCCCTTGTGGGTCATCTCCAGAGCGGCCCTGATGATCTCGGGCGTAAGGCCGTCAATCTTGAGGTCCATCTGAATGGAGGTGATACCCTTGTGTGTGCCTGCCACCTTGAAGTCCATATCGCCGTAGAAGTCCTCGAGGCCCTGGATGTCCATCATAACGTCCCAGGAACCGTCCTCTGCGGTGATCAGACCGCAGGAGATACCCGCAACGGGGGCTTTGATCGGAACGCCTGCGTCCATCAGTGCGAGCGTGGAGCCGCACACGGAGCCCTGAGAGGTAGAGCCGTTAGAGGATACCACGTCGGACACCAAACGAATGGCGTAGGGGAACTCCTCCTCGGAGGGGAGAACGGGAACGAGCGAACGCTCGGCAAGTGCGCCGTGGCCGATCTCACGACGGCCGGGGCTACGGGTGGACTTTGCCTCACCTGTGGAGAAGCCGGGCATGTTGTAGTGGTGCATATAACGCTTGGTTTCTTCCACGTCGATGCCGTCCAGCAGCTGAACCTCGCTCATGGGAGCCAGGGTGCAGGTGGTCAGAACCTGGGTCTGGCCGCGGGTGAACATACCGGAACCGTGCACACGGGGCAGAATACCGACCTCGGAAGCCAGGGGACGGATCTCGTTGATGCCGCGGCCGTCCACACGCTTGCC
>JAZSGQ010000042.1:0-17928 GCA_045532805.1 Eubacteriales bacterium | reverse complement strand
CGGAAGACCGCACTGATAGATCTTAAGGTTCGGGCCGACGACGATAACCGAACGTCCCGAATAGTCAACGCGCTTACCGAGCAGGTTCTGACGGAAGCGACCCTGCTTACCGCGGAGCATATCCGACAAGGACTTCAAGGGGCGGTTGGATGCACCCGTCACGGGCTTGCCGCGGCGGCCGTTGTCGATCAGCGCGTCCACTGCTTCCTGCAGCATACGCTTCTCGTTGCGCACCACGATCTCGGGGGTGTGCATCTTTACCAATTTAATCAGACGGTTGTTACGCGCGATCACGCGACGGTACAACTCGTTGAGGTCGGAGGACGCAAAGCGGCCACCGTCAAGCTGCGTCATAGGACGGATATCGGGGGGCAGAACGGGCAGTACGTCCAGGATCATCCACTCGAGTTTGTTGCCCGACTTGCGGAAGGCCTCCACGACCTCCAGACGCTTGATCAGACGCGCCTTTTTCTGACCCGTAGCCACCAGAAGTTCGGCCTTGAGCTGCTCGGAGAGTTCGTCAAGGTCGATGGCGGCAAGCAGTTCCTTGATCGCCTCGGCACCCATGCCGACGCGGAACTCGTTGCCGTACATCTCGCGGTACTTCTCGTAATCCTTTTCGGTCAGCACCTCACCGCGGCGCAGGTTGGTAAGACCGGGATCCAGCACCACGTTCTCGGCAAAGTAAAGCACCTGCTCAAGATTCTTGGGCGAGATATCCAGCACCTGCGTCATACGGGCAGAAGATGCCTTGAAATACCAGATGTGGGAAACGGGAGCCCCCAGTTGAATGTGTCCCATGCGCTCACGGCGCACCTTCTTGGTGGTGAGTTCAACACCGCACTTCTCGCACTTGTGACCGCGGTCGCGGGACAGTGCGCTGATGTGCGAGTTCTTGTACTTGCCGCAGTAGCAAGCGCCGTCCTTGGTCGGGCCAAAGATCTTTTCACAGAACAGGCCGTCGGGCTCGGGCTTGAGCGTGCGGTAGTTGATGGTCTCGGGCTTGGTGACCTCGCCGTAAGACCATTCCAGAATCATCTCGGGAGATGCCAGACCGATCTTAATCGAATCAAATTCTTTTTTCGCCATGTCTTTCTCTCCTTTAATTATACGTTATCTTCTTCATCGTAGGAATATGCTTCCTCTTCGGTTTCGGCAACGATCTCCTCGCCGTCCTCGTCCTGAATGGACATACCGTCAAGGTTGTTCATTTCCTCCTCGGTCAGCGACTCTGCCTGATGGAACTCTGCCTCGATCGCCGCGAAATCGGCGGGCTTGATATAAGGCGCGGGCTCATCATCGTTGCACAGCGTGGAGAGTTGGATCTCCTCGCCCTCCTTGTCCAGCACGCGAATGTCAAGGCCAAGCGCCTGCAATTCCTTCACAAGCACCTTGAAAGACTCGGGCACGCCGGGCGTGGGGATATTCTGGCCCTTGATGATCGCCTCGTATGCACGGCGGCGGCCGGTGATATCGTCCGACTTGACCGTGAGGATCTCCTGCAGCGTGTAAGCGGCACCGTAGGCCTCCAGTGCCCAAACCTCCATCTCACCGAAGCGCTGGCCACCGAACTGGGCCTTACCGCCAAGGGGCTGCTGGGTGATCAGAGAGTAGGGACCGTTTGCACGGGCGTGGATCTTATCGTCAACGAGGTGATGCAACTTGAGGTAGTACATGATACCCACGGTAACGGGGTTGTCGAAGGGATCGCCCGTACGTCCGTCGTAAAGGGTGGTCTTGCCGTCAATGACCTTGACCTCGCCCTTGGCGATCAGGTTATTCATACGCTCCTTATCGGCGCGATCCTCGGCAGGCACCAGCACGTAATCCTTCTTGCCGTTCTCGTCGATCTTCTCGTAGAACAGTTCCTTGCCGTCCACGTTCTCGCCGGGACGGATCTCGCGTGCCATACCCGCCATACGCATGCATTCCAGAATGTCCTTCTCGTTTGCACCGTCGAACACGGGTGTCATGATCTTCCAGCCAAGGTGTCTTGCGGCAATACCAAGGTGAACCTCGAGCACCTGACCGATGTTCATACGGGAAGGCACGCCCAGAGGATTGAGCACGATGTCCAGCGGCGTACCGTCGGGCAGGAAGGGCATATCCTCGGGAGGCAGAATGCGGGAAACGACACCCTTGTTACCGTGACGACCCGCCATCTTATCGCCCACGGAGATCTTGCGCTTCTGCGCGATATATACGCGAACCTGCTTGTTCACACCTGCGGGCAGATCGTCGCCGTTCTCGTGAGAGAACACCTTAACGTCAACGACGATACCTGCTTCGCCGTGAGGCAGTCTCAACGAGGTGTCACGCACCTCTCTTGCCTTCTCGCCGAAAATGGCGCGAAGGAGTCTGTCCTCGGCAGTTGCCTCGCTCTCGCCCTTGGGCGTGTTCTTACCGACCAGAATATCGCCGGCGCGAACCTCGGTTCCCTTCTTGACGATACCCTCTGCGTTCAGATCCTTGAGGGCTTCCTCGCCCACGTTGGGGATCTCGCGAGTGATCTCCTCCGGGCCGAGTTTGGTGTCACGTGCGTCGTGCGTCTTCACCTCAACGTGAAGCGAGGTGTAAACGTCGTCGCGGACCAGACGCTCGTTGAGCAGGACTGCGTCCTCGTAGTTGTAACCCTCCCAGGTCATAAAGCCGATGAGAGCGTTCTTACCCAGGGACATTTCACCGTTGGCGGTTGCGGGACCGTCTGCGATCACGCGACCCTCCTCGATCAACTCACCCTTACTCACGATGGGACGCTGGTTGTAGCAAGTGCCCTGGTTGGTGCGCTTGAACTTGATCAGTTCGTACACGTCGCGCTCGCCGTTGTCACGGACGATCACGATCTTGTCAGCATCCACGTAGTCCACGATACCGGGATTCTTGGCGACCACGACAACGCCGGAGTCGACAGCGGCCTTGTATTCCATACCCGTACCGACGATGGGGGAATCCGTGACCATCAGCGGCACGGCCTGCTTCTGCATGTTCGAGCCCATCAGCGCACGGGAGTTATCGTCATTCTCAAGGAACGGGATCATAGCGGTGGCTACGGAAACCACCATCTTGGGGGAAACGTCCATATAGTCGACCGTGCAGGCATCCGCCTCACGGATCTCACTCTTGTCACGGACGTTGACGACCTTGTTAACGAAGCGACCCTCCTCGTCCAGCGGCTCGTTGGCCTGTGCGACGATGTAGCGGTCCTCCATGTCGGCGGTCATATACACGACCTCGTCGGTGACGATTCCCTTCTCCTTGTCGTACTTGCGGTAGGGGGCTTCGATGAAGCCGTAGTCACTGATGCGGGCGTAGGTGGTGAGATACGAGATCAGACCGATGTTGGGACCTTCGGGCGTCTCGATGGGACACATACGGCCGTAGTGCGTATAGTGAACGTCACGCACGTCGAAGGAAGCACGGTCACGGGACAAACCGCCAGGGCCGAGTGCCGACAGACGGCGCTTGTGCGTCAAGGCCGCCAGGGGGTTGTTCTGATCCATGAACTGCGAGAGCTGGGAAGAACCGAAGAACTCGCGGATACCGGTTGCCACGGGACGGGTGTTGATGAGCATCTGGGGAGACAGCTTATCGGTGTCCTGCGTAGCCATACGGTCGGTAATGGTCTTCTTCATACGCACGAAAGCGGCGCGCAGAGAGTTCTGCAACTGCTCACCAACGGAACGGACACGACGGTTGCCAAGGTGGTCGATATCGTCGTAATGACCGATCTCGCGATCGTGCATCAGGCAAAGCATATAGTTGATGGACGCAAAGATGTCGTCCTTGGTGATGTGTCTGGGAGCAAGTTCGGCGGCGCGCAGACGGACCATATCCTTCACGGCCTCCACGTCACCCTCGGCTGCCTCGATGATCTCCTTCAGAACGGAGATACGCACCTTCTCGTTGATGCCACAATCCTTGAGATCAAAGCCAAGCAGATGCTCGGGGTAGATGGTGTTGTTGCCGAACACCTTGACGGGGGTACCGTCCTCGAGTGCAATCACAACCTCGTTGATGCCTGCGTTCTCGATCGCAACGGCGTCCTCCTCGCTAAGAAGTTTGCCTGCCTCGAAGAGCACCTCGCCCGTGAGGGGGCTGACGGCGGCCTCGACAAGCTGACGGCCTGCGATACGGCTGTGGATTGCCAGTTTCTTGTCGAACTTGTAACGGCCTACGGGAGCGATCTCGTAGTGGCTGGTGCTGAACAGCACCTCGGACAGCATCTTCTGTGCGGCCTCCACCACGGCGGGCTCACCGGGATGCATTCTGCGGTAGATCTCCTTGAGGGCTTCCTGACCCGCGGAGCTGCGCTCGTGCGCGGCGATCTCCTCGGACTTGTCCTTCTCAAAGGTGTTACGCAGTCTCTCCTCTTCCCCGAAAATGGAGAGAATATCCTCGTTGGTTTCGATCTCGGGCGTCTCACCCAGTGCACCGATTGCGCGGACGAACATCGTGAGCGGCACCTTGCACTTCTTGTCGATGCGGACGTTGAGCACACCACTGTTATCGGTCTCGTACTCCAACCACGCACCGCGGTAAGGAATGATCTGGGCGGCGTAGTTGCGCTTGCCCATCTTGTCGATATCGGAGGTATAGTAAATGCCGGGAGAACGAACGATCTGAGAAACGATCACGCGCTCTGCACCATTGATCACGAAAGTGCCGTCCTCGGTCATCAACGGGATCTCACCCATGAACACGTCGGAATTCTGCACTTCGCCCGTCTGCTTGTTGGTCAGTCGGACTTTGACGCGAAGGGGGGCGGCGTAGTTGACGTCACGCTCCTTGCACTCCTCCACAGTGTATTTCGGCATCTGTGCGATCGAGTGCGAAAGGAACTCGATGGACAGGTTGCCCGAAAAATCGGTTACGGGAGATACGTCGCGCAGAACCTCGCCAAGTCCCTCCTCCAAGAACCACTTAAAGGACTTGGTCTGGATCTCAACGAGATTGGGCAACTCCAGGTTGTAACGTGCCTTGGAGAAGCTTTTTCTGGTGTTCTGACCGAGTTTTTGCTCTTTGACATTAACCATGTATTCTTTCACTCCATTCCATGATGTGTCCCACACGTCGGGGGGCGGGCGGGACCGGGGGAAGAACCGAAACCATTATTATAATAATATCGGTACAAAGACTTGCTGAACAGATAAAATAGCGCTATTACAGCAATTATAATGCAGTTTAATATTATAGCAAAGTCTTGTCACCTTGTCAAGGGTTTTTCGGAAAAAATTTGAAGATTTTTCCTGGATTTGAAAAAAATCTTGTTTTTTTTGAAAAAAACCCTTGCAATTCACGGGAAGGTGTGCTATAATACGTTACTGTATGGATAAGGGCGACAGCGCACCCTCTCAGGTGCTGTTGCAAAACCGCACTAAATTTTTAAGGGGGTGAATGTTTTGCCGAATATCAAGAGTGCAAAGAAGCGCGTTAAGGTCACCACTACCAAAACGATGCAGAACAAAATGTTCCGCACGGCTCTCAAGACCGAAATGAAGAAGTACGAGGCAGCTGTTGCTGCCGGTGACGCAGCTCTCGCACAGGAGACCTACAAGGCCGCCGTCAAGAAGATTGACAAGGCTGTCGCTCGTGGCCTTCTCCACAAGAACGCAGGCGCTCGCAAGAAGAGCCAGTTCACGAAGAAACTCAACGCTCTCGCGTAATGTGAGAAAAAATTTGGCACTCCGCCTGACCCTCGGAGTGCCTTTTTTCTATTGACAATTCCCTGTCCTGCGGGGTATAATAGGACTATATTCATCGGGAGGTGCCGTATGTACTGTCGCAGTATCACAGAACTCGTGGGCAACACGCCGCTTTTGGAGCCCGTCAACTTCAATCGCGCACGCGCCGCGCGCATTCTTTGTAAATTAGAAGGATTCAATCCCGCGGGCAGTATCAAGGACCGCGTGGCACTGATGATGATCCTTGACGCGGAGGCGCGCGGGGTGCTCAAATGCGGCGGCACCATCGTGGAGCCGACCAGCGGCAACACGGGCATCGGCCTTGCCGCCATCGGTGTGCCGCGCGGTTATCGCGTGATCCTCACCATGCCCGATACGATGAGCGTGGAGCGCCGCCGACTGCTCGCGGCATACGGTGCCGAGATCATGCTCACACCCGGCAGTGCGGGCATGCAGGGCGCGATCGACAAGGCGCGCGAACTGGCCGCCACCATTGAGGGGAGTTTTATTCCCTCTCAGTTTGACAACAAAGCCAACCCTCTCGCACACGAGGCGACCACCGCCAAGGAGTTGCTGGAGGACGCGAACGGCCACATTGATATTCTGGTCGCAGGCGTCGGCACGGGCGGTACGCTCTCGGGCACCGCGCGCTATCTGCGCCGCCACATTCCCGACCTCAAGGTCGTGGCGGTCGAGCCCGCCGCCTCCCCGATGCTCTCCATGGGGCGTTCGGGGCCGCACGGCCTACAGGGCATCGGTGCCAATTTTGTGCCCGACAATCTGGATCGCTCGCTTTTGGACGAGGTACTGCCCGTGACCGAGGAGGAGGCCTATGCCGCCGCAAGAGAGTTTGCACGTGCGGAAGGTCTGCTTGTCGGTATCAGTTCGGGTGCTGCGCTCCACGCCGCTACGGTGCTTGCTGCACGGCACGGCAACAAGGGCAAGGTGATCGTGGCCATTCTGCCCGACGGTGGCGACCGGTATCTTTCCACGCCTTTGTTTGAATAAGCATAAGAAAAAGCCCCTTGGAGGTGCCCACCCTTTTGCAGGTGCCACAAGGGGCTTTTTCTTATGCTTTGCTTTCTCTCCAGTCTGCCACGGCCTTGCATAGCAACGCGATGGCAGGGCCCAGCAGAAATCCCGCCACGCCGAAAATACCAAGCCCCACGTAAAAGGACACCAGCATCAAGATCGGGTGCAATCCAAGACTCTTTCCCACCAGGTGCGATTCCGCGATCTGCCGCACTACGGTGATGATCACGTACAGCACGAGCAAGCCGATGCCGCGCGCCACGTTCCCCGTGGCGAGAGAAAACAGTGCAAACGGCAACAGAATGATGCCGACACCGAGCACGGGAAGAATATCCAGCAACGCCGTGAGGAGCGCGAGCAAAAACGGATAGCCGATGCGCAACAGGAAAAAGCCGACGGTAAGTTCTGCCAGCGTGAGCAGAAAAAGGAGAAAATACGCGCGCAAATAGCCCTTTGCGGCACTGGAGGCACGTTCACGCCATACGGGCCACGCCTCGCGCATACGGGCGGGCATCAGGCCCGTGAGCGTGCGGGACACCGTTTCGTATTCCACCGAAAAGTAAAAGCAGGCGATCACGGTGATGACGAGGAAAAACAGCACCCCCGGCAGACGGCGCAGTACCGTGCCTACGGCGGCGGCAAGCCGCCCCGCAATATCCGATAAGAAGCCCTGCAATTGACCGATGAGATATTCCTCCGGATCGCCAATGAGGTCACGCAAAAAGCCCACTTCCTTCAGGTGCGTGAGGAACGGCAAGCGCTCCCAGAGGTTGCGGAAAAAGGAAATGATCTCGGCGATCTCCCCGTTGGGGTTCGCGCTGTCCTCAATAAGAAAATTCAAAAGGTTCTGCGCCTCCAGCACCAATCGGTTGCACAGCACGAACACAAGCAACGCCATCAGCACCAGCGCGCCAAGCGTTACAAGCACGGCACTGATCCCGCGCGGACACCCCGTGCGTTCGGAAAAGCGCAGTGTGGCGCGGCGTGTGGCAAACGCCAGGAGCAGTGCCAGCACGAACGGCAAAAACAGCACGAATAAATATTTGCAAAACACATACAGCGTCACGGCCACGCCCACCAGTGTGACCGTCACAGCGGACCAGTGTTTCCAATCGATCTTCGTCATACGCTTCCCTCCCGCTTTTTTCCTCTACATAGTATGCGCGGCGGGAAAAAGAACATACGGCGCGTTGACTTTTTCTCGGCACTGTGTTACAATATAGATATTCATATATCGGAGGTTCCTATGAAACGCATTTTGGCTTTGTTGTTTGCGATGCTGATGCTGCTCTCCCTTGTCGGTTGCAATGAGGAGGAGGAGCAGTCCATTTTAGACCTTTCGGTCTGCTACACCGAACGGTTGAAGGACGCAAAGGAACGCACGCTGTTCGTGCAATTCGAGATGATGGGCGGCGCCACGTTTGTGGTGGAACTCTACCCGCAGTATGCACCAAAGACCGTGGAGAACTTCCAGAATCTTGTAGAGGACGGCTTCTATGACGGGGTAACCTTCCACCGCATCGTTTCGGGCTTTATGATCCAGGGCGGCGCGGCGACCGAGGACAAGCAGACCCCCGATGCGATCTATGGCGAATTTGCCGCAAACGGATTTGCGGACAATACCCTGAAGCACGAGCGTGGCGTGATCTCCATGGCGCGCACCACTCTGCCCAATTCCGCCAGTTCGCAATTCTTCATCATGCACGACACGAACGCGAATCTCGACGGCAATTACGCCGCTTTCGGCAAGGTGGTAGCGGGCATGGAGACGGTTGATGCGATTGCGGCGCTCCCCGTGCGCGTCAACGTAAGAGGCGAGATGTCCGACCCCGTGGAACAACCCGTGATCAAGACCGCGACCTTTGTAAATTTTTCCAAATAAAGCAAAAAAAGAACGGCTCTGCCGTTCTTTTTTATACGATCAACTCACCGCGCAGAAAATCCAGGATTTTTTTCTCCTCGCGCGACACTTTGACTTGCGTGAGCCCCAGCAGATCCGCCGTCTGCTGTTGCGTGCGGTCGCGGTAATAGCGGAGCAACAGAATCTTGCGCCACAGCGGCGGCATATGGCCGATGGCCTCCCGCAGAGCCAAACGATCCGAGACGATGGCGGGCTCGTTGGCGCTCTCATCGTCCGTAATGCGCTCGGCAAGTTCCCCCTTCTCCTCTTCGAAGGCACACTCCGAGAGAGACGTGACGGGAGAGGTTGCCGCAAGCGCCACCGCCGCCTCCTCGCGCGTGACACCGCATACGTATGCCAGTTCCTCAATACCCGCTTCCCTGCCCTCGCGCTCCGCGATCTCCTTGCGCGCACGGGCCAGTTCGGACGCGAGTTTTTTATAACTTCTGCTCACGCGCAAAGGGCCGTCGTCACGCAGGTGACGGCGGATCTCCCCTACGATAAGCGGCACGGCAAAAGTGGAAAAAGCAAGGCCGCGCGAAAGGTCAAAACTTCGAATGGCGCGCAACATACCGATGATACCGATCTGCATCAGATCCTCGTATTCCGTGCCCCTGTCACGAAAGCGGAGTGCCGCCGTGCGCACAAGCCCGATATTTTCCGAGAGCAATGCCTCGGTCGCGGCATCGGCTCTTGCCGCATCTCCCGATTGCGCGTCGGCGATCAGGGCATAGTGACGGGCGGTACGGGCATTCTCCTCCATACGTTTACGACTCCCTCTCCCGTCCGATCTGCTTGGTCAGCACGACGAGCGTGCCGCGCCCCTGCTTGGAATACACGGCCAGGCGATCCATAAAATTCTCCATAACGGTGAAGCCCATACCACTGCGCTCTCCCACGGCATCGGTGGTAAAAAGCGGCTCACGGGCGCGGCGGACGTCGGCAATGCCACACCCCCGGTCACGCACGGAAATGCGCACGCCCCCCTCACGCAGAAGGCGCACCGTTATGTAGATATCCCCGTCATACTCGCGGTAGGCGTGGACGATGCAATTCGTCACCGCCTCGGACACCGCGCACTTGATATCGGCAAGTTCGGTCACGGTCGGATCGCACTGACTGCAAAAGGCCGCCACGGCGGCTCTTGCCACGCCCTCGTTGACGGAAAGCGCGGGCAGGCAAAGTCGCATACAGTTTTCCCTTTCGTTTTTTCCCACCTTCATATCCGTTCTCCTTTCGGCGCATCCTCGATTTCAAAAAAGCGCTCCATTCCCGCAAGGCGCAGGATCTTCATCACGCGCGGATTCGGCGAGGTCAGCACCGTGACGCCGCCGAGTTCGCTCATAAGGCGATAGCGCCCCATCAACAACCCCAACCCCGCACTGTCCATAAATTCGATACGCGAAAGATTCATCACAAGCCGTCGCGGCCGCTCCCGCACGATCAGCCTGTCCAGATCCTCACGAAGCGCCACCGCGCTGTGATGATCGATCTCACCGTACAGATACACGCAAAGCAGGCCGTCACGCGATTTCGTTTTATAACCGTAATTGCTCCGTATCATCTTTTCACATCCTTTCCACACGATTGTAGCATACGAGCGACAAGAAAAACGTCGCACCCTGTCAGGATATAAAAAAAGCCGATACGGAGTTCCGTATCGGCTTTTTCGTTATTCACGCATCGGGCAAGTAAATGATGCGCGCTCCCCTTCTGGCGGCTTTTTGAGCGTATTTAAATGAATTGGAAAAATGATATTTTGCATATACGACAACAACGTCGCATTGTTTGATAAGCCAATCATTTTTTCGGGGTATGGCAAACTTGGGCGGAACGCATTCCAATCCTTCGGGAAATATCGTATGCTCCTGATCACCATTCATTGCACACTCGTTTATTGCGGACAACACGATAGCATATTTCACGTCCTCATACGCCATCGCAATCTCCTGCAACACACTTTGTGCCATATAGTCAAAACTACCGTTATTGCCTATGTAAAAACGCTTGACTCCCTTCTCATTTATCAAGCGTAGCACCTCGACTCGCAAACTGCCTTTTATATGGTTGGGCGCATCTCGATGGCCGAAAAAGGTGCAAATCATTTTACCTCTCCTTCTTTTGTGGGATATATCGTATATTATAACACAAAATTCTCAAATGTGCGATATGTCCCACACGATATATCGCGATTTTGGTTAGAATAATGATATATCATGTCAAAGGAGGGCGTATGAACACAAAAGAAGCAGTTGCCGCACGCATCGTGGAATTGTGTAATGAGCGAAACATCGCAATCAATACGCTCGCCAACCTTTCGGGCGTTTCTCCGTCCACGGTTTACAGTATGCTGAACGAAAAGAGCCAAAATCCCGGCATCGTTTCTCTCAAGAAACTCTGTGATGGGCTTGATATCTCGATCCGTCAGTTTTTTGACAGTCCGATATTCGATGATATCGAACAAGAGATTCAATAAAAAGAGCCGATGGCGTTTGCCATCGGCTCTTTTTGATTCAATCGAAATAACTCGGCATTTTGATTCCCAGTTTCTGGGAGACGTTGCGCAAAATGAGGAAATGATCCAACGCGCGGTGGGTGTCAAGTTCATGGTGAGAGAGATATCTCTGCAACGCATCAAAGCGTGCCACGGCACCCTCCATATCTCCCGCCGCGCCGCTGTGATAAATATCCGCCATCAAACGGCAGATCTCGGCGTGGTAGCGCAGGTAGATCCAGGAAAGTCGCACCGACTCCTCGGTGACTGCCTTGATGTTATGCTCGATCACGGGCAGGAAGGTATCGATGTGTGCGGGGATCTGCGCGAGTTTGGCCGCCACGTCGGGGTTGTCGCGCCAACTGCGCTTTTCGGGCGGCAGAGCGTATACGCCCTCGTCGTCCAATCCCTCGGCCTTTGCCACGCGCAAATTCTGCACGCAGAAGAGTTCCGAGAGCGTTTCCAGATACGCACGGCAACGCGCGCCGTCCGCGCCGAATGCGCCCTTAAAATAGTCGCTTGTGACCTGCTCGAAATCCACGTTAAGGTCAAACAGCGTCTCGCCCATCACCACCATCGGCAGCGAGGTGGGCATCGCAAGGCGCGCCGTCTGGTCGCTCATCGAGCCGTCCACGGGCATACGCGAAAGCTTATGCATATCGCGGTAGGTCTCACGCGAGAGCGTCATGTGCGCGGGGTCGTTGAACATGCCGGCGTACAGGCGGTACTCATAGACCATGGAGGGAATGTTCTCGCAGATTTTCAACCATTCGCGGTGCCACTTGATGGCAAGTCCGGATGCGGGCGGATCCCACACAGTGCGATCGTAGACGGGATCCTCCCCCGTGGGCTCCTCGGCATCGGCAGTCGCAATGGAGATCGTATTGAGGAACACAAAACGCTTCGGATTTTTGAATCGCTCCTCCTTAGGCGGACGAAGCGTGTCCACATAAGCGATCAGTACCACGCGGGTGTCGATTCCCTTCGCCGTGAGTTTTTCGTCCAGTTCGTTGAGCAGCATTACGTAATAGTCAGAGGGGTGACGCTTCACGCACACCTCGCACTGACACTGATTCTTTGTGGCGTCCGCAAGCCAAACGTGCAGGAACTCCACGTGAGGCTTTGCCTCGACGTAGCTCACAAGATAGTCCGTGAGCAGATTCCTCGTTTCGGGGTTGGAATAGCAGAATTGTGTGTAGAAGGTGGAGTTGCCCTTCAGGTCGCGCACGCCGTTCAGCAGTGCGAGGTGCTTTTTCTGCTCCTCGGTCAGCGCATCGATCCCCGCACGCTCCAATCGCGGACAGTTGTGGTGGATGCCGAAGGGCTCAAACATCCAGCCGTGTCCCACGTTGTGGAACTGCACGCCTGTTTTGGTCAGATCGCGCTCCAGCATACCGATGTAACGCTCCAGCATAGCGTAGTCGGTCTCCTGCCCTTGGATGCGCAGCACGCTATTCCACACGTGACCGTACCACTTGTGCATATACGTATACGGAACAAGGCCCTCGATCATATACATATTAAGGCCAACCTTCGGGAGCCAGAGCACCATGTCGCGCATGTGCTCATAGGAGGTCGCGCCCTCGCTACACTGACCGCGGAAGATATGGTCCGCGCGCTTTCTGTACGTATAACTGTGCGCCGCAAGGTCGACCTCGGGCACAAAGTCACCGTCCTCACCGGGGCGGATAAAGCAACAGCCCGCCGAGGTGCAATACTTATACACACCCATCAGAATGCTACGGTAATTACTGCCTGCGATATAACCGCCAAGCCCCTTGATATCCACGTCGATGATATCGTCGAGCATCGGGTCATACGTCTCACCCTTTTCCAGATCAAACTCGGCAAGTGTTCCGAGCAGAACGGTATCGGGCGCGGGTGCAAGCACCTCACTGTAATAGATATCGGGGCAGATCCTGCCGCCCGACATCGCGATCACGTACTTTTTCAGTTCTTCTGCGGCGTAAACAATGGTTTCCGCCTGCATCGCGTACAGAATCTTCATCGTGTTTTCCTTTTCCGTCAAATATGTGGGGACGCACAAGCACATTGTAGCACAATTCCCTGCCCGACACAAGCACCGAAAGCAAAAAAACTTTTCCTTTTCAACAAAAAGCCCCACGGAACTGTGTTCCGTGGGGCCAAACTATCAGGATTCCTTTACGGGAACCTTGGCCGCCACGTTGGCGGGCACCATTTCGTAGCCCGTCACGTTGAATTCAAACGTACCAAAGCCCTTGGTCATCGCACGAAGCGCGATGGGGTAGTCGGCAATCTCGGCCTTGGGTACGGTGGCGTGTACCACGGTGTAGCCCTTGCGTGTGTCGGAGTGATCCATACCCATCACGCTACCGCGGCGCTTGTTCAGGTCACCCATAACAGTACCCACAAGGGATTCGGGCACGCAGATGTCCAGATCGCCCACGGGCTCCAGCAGAACGGGAGCGGCCTTCTCCAGGCACTGCTTGTAAGCAAGCTGTGCGGCAAGGCGGAAGGAAAGTTCGTCGGAGTCAACGTCGTGATAAGAGCCGTCATACAAATCGGCGGCAAGTTGTACGAGCGGGTAGCCCATCTTGCCCTTTGCCATTGCGTCGGCAAGTCCCTTCTCTACTGCGGGGTAGAAGTTCTTGGGAACGGCGCCGCCCACCACGGAAACAGTAAAGGTAAGGCCTTCCTCAAGAGCGGGTGCGAAGCGGATCTTTACGTGACCGTACTGACCCGAACCGCCCGTCTGCTTCTTGTGCTTGCCTTCTACGTCGGCAGGTCTTGTGATGCGCTCGCGGTATGCGATCTTGGGCTCTTCCAGTTTGACCTTCACACCGAAGCGGCTTTCCATTCTTGCGCACAGTACGGACAGGTGCGTGTCACCCAGACCCGAGATCAGGATCTGCGAGGTCTCCTTGTTGTTCTCATAGCGGAGCGTGAGATCTTCCTGCAGCATCTTGGCAATGCTCTGGGACATCTTGCTCTCGTCCTTGGCGGTCAGAGGCAGGATCGCCTGCGTCATATAAGGCGTGGGGTACTCGATCTTGCTGTAGGATACGTTACCGCTCACGGACAGCGTGTCGTTGGTCTCGGTATCGGAGAGTTTTGCGATCATCGCGATATCGCCGCACGCCAGTTCCTCGACCTCGGTCTGCTTCTTGCCGTTCATACGGTAGAAGTGTGCCATCTTCTCGACGGCACCCGAGCGTGCGTTCTTGAGCACCATATCGCGCTTGATCGTGCCGCTCATAACCTTGAAGAAGGACATCTGACCCACGAAAGGATCGGCCACGGTCTTGTATACGAAGATCGCGGGCTCGCCGTTCACGTCGATGGCGATCTCCTCGCCGCTCTCCAGTTTCTCCACCTTCTTGGCGGTGAAACGCGGGAAGGACTCGGAAACGGCGTCCATCATCGCGATCACACCCCACATCTTAACGGCGGAGCCGCAGTAAACGGGCGTAATGGTACCTGCAATGATACCCTCATGCAGGGCCAGTGCGGCCTCTTCGCGGGTGATCTCTTCGCCCGAGAAGTACTTTTCCATCAGTTCGTCACTGGTGGCCGCGATTGCCTCGTTGAAGGCGTCCTTGTACTGGTTGATCATTTCCTGCATCTCACCGGTGAAGGGCACCTCGCTTCTCTTGCCGCCCGCATCGTAGGAATAGGCCTTGTTGGAGATCAGGTCGATCATAGCCACGTCCTTGCCGATCTGACAAGGAATGAATACGGGACAGAGCGTGTTGCCGAACTTATCGCGCAACTCGTAGAAGGACTTTGCGAACTGGTAGTCGGGATCGTCACACTTGTTGATGAAGAACACGCGCGGTACGCCTGCATCGCAAGCGGCGTTGTACGCCAATTCCGTGCCGACCTCGATGCCGCTCTTGCCGTCTACCACGATCACGGCACTGCCCGCCACGCGGAGTGCCTGACGCACTTCGCCCTCAAAGTCGGGGTAACCGGGAGTGTCGATCAGGTTGATCTTAATATCTTTCCAAGTCACGTGCGCAAGCGAAGCGGAAATAGAAAATCCGCGCTTTTGTTCCTCTGCGTCAAAGTCACACACGGTGTTGCCGTCTGCGATCTTACCAAGGCGGTCGGTCTTGCCCGACAGGTACAGCATTGCCTCTACGAGCGAGGTCTTGCCGCACGCGCCATGTCCCAGAAACGCCAGGTTGCGGATCGATTTTGTGTCATAGAAAGTAGCCATTGTTTGTTTCCTCCTTCGGGTGTGCTCGGCACAGTTTATACAGTAAAAAACAATTGTATGCTTTATACATACCTCTATTATATCGAAAATCCTAATTTTTGGCAAGAGGTTTTTGATAGATTTTTCACACCGTTTGGTAGAAATTGCATCGTCACTTTTGTGCAACTTCGACGAAAGAGGGCACAAAAAGGCCGCTTTGAACACCTCAAAGCGGCCTTTTGTCAGATATGGAAAAAGGTGCGCGCGTTCTCGGCAGTCGCACGGATCAGCGACTCGGTGTCCATGCCCTTCACCTCGGCCACGGCCGCAGCGGTATAGCACAGATAGCCCGAATGATTGAGTTTGCCGCGATGCGGGTGCGGCGTGAGATACGGCGCATCGGTCTCGATCAGGATCCGCTCGATCGGCACGGCGGCCACGGCCTCCCGCACGCGGGGGGCGTTCTTGAAGGTGACCACACCCGAGAAAGAGACATAAAAACCGCGGCGCACGAGGTCGCGCGCCATCTCCGCACTGCCGCTGTAACTGTGAAAGACACCCCGCACCCGAGGGTGGCGGCACACCGCATCAAAGCAGTCGCCGTGCGCTTCCCTATCGTGTATGATCACGGGTATATCCAGTTGCTCGGCAAGGCAAAGTTGTTCCTCAAAAAAGCGCGATTGATGCGCCTTGTCGGTGTCCTCGTAGTGGTAATCCAGACCGATCTCACCCAGTGCCACGATCTTACGGGCGCGGCGGCTCTCGGCGTCACCGAGGAAACTTGCCAGTTCCGCCATTGCGGCGTCGATATTCCGATACGCTTGCCCGTCGGAAGGGTGCACACCGACGGCGGCATACATCGCGGCGTGGCGCGCCGCACTCTCGACCGCGGTGTGCATATTGACAAGATCGGTGGCAACGTTGACGATGCCGCCCACCCCGCCCGAGCACAAATCGCGAAGCCACGCGGCTGCGTCCCCGCACTCGCGCTCGAAGCGGGAATCGTAATAATGCGCGTGCGAATCGAACAATTTTTCCATCGGAATTATCTTACGCGCTCACCAAGGGGCGTTTCGGGATCCAGGAATACCACGCGCACCTGCTCCTCGCCGCTGGCCAGGATCATGCCCTGCGACTCGATGCCGCAAAGCGTGGCGGGCTTCAGGTTTGCCACAACGATGATCTTCTTGCCGATCAGTGCCTCGGGCTCGTAGAACTTGGCAATGCCCGACACGACCTGTCTTTCCTCATAACCGAGGTCAAGTTGGAGTTTGAGCAACTTTTTGGCCTTGGGCACGCGCTCGCAAGCGATCACCTTGGCGGTGCGCAGTTCCACACCCATGAAGTCCTCGATGCCAATCAGGGCACAGCCCTCCGGCTTTTCGGGGCGTGCCTCTGCCTTGGCGGCGGCAAGCGCGGCGGCTTCTCTTTTGGCAATGATCTCGTCCACAACCTTCTCGTCCACACGGGCAAAGAGCATCACGGCGTCGCCAAGTGCCTTGCCGCACTCCAGTGCGCCGAAGGTGTCGATATCCGCATAGTCGCACTTGTCGGTGGCAAGTTGCGCAAAGATGCTGTCGGCGGTAGCGGGGATAAAGGGCTTCAGCATCACGGCCGCAGAACGAATGCACTCCAGGAGGTTGTACAGTACCGTACCAAGACGTGACTTTTTACCCTCGTCCTTGGCCAGTGCCCAGGGCATCGTTTCGTCGATATACTTATTGGCGCGGCGGAGCATGGAGAAGATCGCGTCCAGCGCGTCTGCCACGCGGAAGGTGTCCATATTCTGCTCAAAGCCCACCTTGGCGGCGGCTACTGCGGCCTTCAACTCGGCGTCGGGACCCTCCTCGGCGTCGGGGGCGGGCACAATGCCGTCAAAATACTTCTTGGTCATGGCGTGCGTGCGGCTCACCAGGTTACCAAGATTATTGGCAAGATCGCTGTTGTAGCGGAACAGCACGTTGGTGTAAGAGATACGACCGTCCTGATCGTAGGGCATCTCGGAAAGCGCAAAATAGCGTACGCCGTCCACGCCGAACGTCTTTGCGAGTTCATCGGCATAGATCACGTTGCCGCGCGACTTGGACATCTTCACGTCCTCGCCCTCGGTTGCCTTTCCCTTCTCCTCGGCGGCGTTGAACCAGGGGTGACCGAACACCTTTTTGGGGAGCGGGAGGCCGAGTGCCATGAGGAAGATGGGCCAGTAGATCGTATGGAAGCGCAGAATGTCCTTGCCGATGATGTGCACGTCACAGGGCCAGTACTTCTTGAAGTGCTCGGACTGCTCCTCATAGGTCTTATCGGGATCGTAGCCGATGGCGGTGATATAGTTTGCCAGTGCGTCCAACCACACGTACATCACGTGACGGGGGTCGATATCCACGGGCACGCCCCAAGAGAAGGAGGTGCGGGATACGCACAGATCCTGCAGACCGCCCTCGACGCGCAGGAAGTTGTTGACCATTTCCTTTTTACGGGACTCGGGCTGAATGAAGTCGGGGTTCGCCTCAATGTGCGCCATGAGCTTGTCCGCATAGTTGCTCATTTTGAAGAAGTAGGCCTCTTCTCTTGCCTGCTGAACGGGTCTGCCGCAGTCGGGGCACTTGCCGTCCACCACCTGCGTTTCGGTAAAGAAGGACTC
>JAZSGQ010000084.1:0-8197 GCA_045532805.1 Eubacteriales bacterium | reverse complement strand
AACGGACGGCACGGCAAGGCAAATGCTTGCGGCAATATGCGGATATTGCAAAAGGATTTGCTGTGGCCGAGGTGTTCGTTTGCCCGTAAAGACCCGTCGTGTTCGGCTCTCTTCGGCTATATCATCACGACGCAGTCGCGGATATTATCAGCCCCTGGGGGGCTGTATCTCATGTTCCTCGCTCGCCGCCGTTTTCACGGCGGCACTACGTGCTATGTTCCGTCTAGGACGGAACGCTCGCGGAGCAATCGGCGCGCGGCTCACTTGCGCAAGCACAGATTCGCTCGCGCTTGATTATCACGCGAAGCGTGCATCTCACCTGCGGATTGATGAGATACACGCCTTTCGGCGTGATTGGGTGGCAGGGTCGCCAAGGGTGAACTTGCATTTTCTCCAAAAAATTCATCAAAATATCACATGCTTCTCGCGCGTGGCACACAAAAACTGTTGATTATTTTATTGAAATATGTTAAAATATATATATCTGTATGCGCGCGCGGCTTGCCGTGCGCGAAGAAGAAAGGAAGAATCCTTATGATTAAGATCGACCATCTGGTGAAAAACTACGGCGCCACCCTGGCGGTGGACGACGTCAGCTTTGAGATCGCACGCGGCGAGATCGTCGGATTGCTGGGCCCCAACGGTGCGGGCAAGAGCACGATGATGAACATTCTCACGGGCTATCTGTCCTGCTCGGCGGGGCGCGTGACCGTGGACGGACTCAACGTGCTGGACGAGCCCTTGGCCGTCAAGCGACGCATCGGCTATCTGCCCGAGCAACCCCCGTTGTATCTGGATATGACGGTGGAGGAGTATCTCATTTTCGTTTACAACCTCAAGGGCTGTACGCTCAACAGAACCAAGCACTTAGAGGAGATCTGCGAGGTGGTGAAGATCACGGACGTATACAAGCGCGTGATCCGCAACCTCTCCAAGGGCTACCGTCAGCGCGTGGGTATTGCACAGGCCCTGATCGGCAATCCCCCCGTAGTGATCTTTGACGAGCCCACGGTGGGCCTTGACCCCAAGCAGATCATCGAGATCCGCAACCTCATTCGCTCGCTCGGCAAGGATCATACCGTGATCCTCTCCACGCACATTCTGCAGGAGGTGCAGGCGGTGTGCGACCGCATCATCATCGTCAACAAGGGACGCGTGGTGGCGGACGAGCGGACCGAGAATATCAACCGCGCCGTGACGGGCAACCGCCGCTACCGCATCAAGGTCTGCGGCCCCCAGCGCGAGGTGACGAATATGCTCAACGCCCGTGCGGACGTGGCGTACGTGGAGCAACTGAACGCGCGCGACGGCGACGCGTATACGTATCTGGTGGAGGGTGCGAACGGTATGGACGTGCGCAAGGCACTCTTCCACGCCTGCGCGGAGCGCGGTTGGGCCATCATCGGTCTGGAATCCGTGGGCATGAGTCTGGAGGATATCTTCATCTCCGTGGTGAACGGCTCGGATGCCACCGCGAGAGCCAAGACACAAAAGGGCAATCGCCGTGCCGCCCGTACGGGCCGCGATGCCGAGCGTGATCTGGCGCAGTCGATCCTGGACGCGACTGCCGAGCAACAAAAGAACATCGCTCCTTATGCGGGCGATGAGGAGTAAGGAGGGAAGGCGGCTTTATGTTGGCAATTTTTAAGCGAGAGTTGCGGGCGTATTTCATCAGCCCCGTCGGCTACGTATATGCGGGCATTTTCCTTGCCGTATCGGCACTGTTCTGCATGACGACCACACTGCAGCAGGCGAGTTACGCCACGAGCACCTACTTCCAGTACATGATCTTTTCCTTTATCGTGCTGATCCCCCTGCTCACGATGCGCTCCTTCTCCGAAGAGAAGAAAACACGCACCGAGCAGTTGCTGCTCACCGCGCCCATTTCGATCCCCGGTATGATCCTTGGCAAGTATTTTGCGGCACTGACGCTGTTTGTCAGTACGATCCTTGCCTCCTGCATCAACTTCTTCCCACTGGTGGCTTACGCCATTGAGGAGAAGGCGCAGTCGACCTCCAGCACGGCACACATCGGCCCTGCGGGCGGTCAGATCGTGGGGTGTCTCATTGGTCTTATCCTTGTGGGAGCGGCCTTTATCGCGGTGGGTCTGTTTATCTCGTCGCTCACGGAGAGCCAGTTCTCGGCGGCCGTGGTGACAGTGGCGGCCATTGCCTTTATGCTGCTTGTCGGCATTTTCAACGAATATATCGGATCGAGCGTGGTGCGCACGGTGCTGGATTGGATCTCGGCACTCAGCCGCTTTGACCGCTTTGCTTACGGTATGTTCGATTTCTCGGCATTGCTCTACTACGTATCCTTGTCGGGTGTATTTCTGTTCCTGACGGCGCGCGTGTATGAGAAGCGCCGCTGGGGTTGAGAGGAGGCGCGCACATGAACATTCTGCATACCAAAAAGTTCCGCTACGGCAGTGTATCCGTGGCGCTCACCGTGGTCATCATTGCCGCCGTGATCCTCGTCAACGCCATTTTCACCGCGCTTTCCAACAAGTTTTTGTGGTATATCGATATGACGCCCGATGAGCTGTACACGCTCTCCGACGAGGCGAAGGATCTTCTTTCGGATATGGACTCGTCGCGCGAGGTGACCGTGACCTTCTGTACCGAGAAGGACGAGATGGAGGCGGACGGCACGATGCGTTTCCCGCTGTACACGATGCTGGACATTGCGGAAGAGTTTGAGAACGTCAAGATCAAGTACGTCGATATCTACGCCAACCCGTCGGCCGTGACGGAGGCACAACTCCATACGGGCACTACGATCAACTCCCAGTCGATCATCGTGCACAGCGGCACCGAGTACCGCGTGTACACGCTGGAATCCCTGTTCACCTTTGACAGCACGGGCTCGAATGTGATCGGTTACAACGGCGAGCAACGTCTGGTGTCCGCACTGCTGTCGGTCACGCGCGACGAAAAGCCCGTGGTCTGCTTCACCGTGAATCACGGTGAGGAGGACAACCCCAACTTCACTTATATTTCCCAGGTGCTCTGGGACGCGGGCTATGAGCCCCGGGCCATCGACCTGACCAAGGAGGAGATCCCCGAGGATTGCCGCATCGTGGTGGTCATTGACCCGCAAAACGATTTCAGCGCCAAGGACGATCCTTACGTGAGCGAGTCCAGTGATGAGTTGCGCAAACTGGAGTTGTTCCTGGACGCGCAGAACTCGATGATGGTGTTCTTTGACAACGCCACGCCCTATCAGGAGAACTTTGAGACCTTCCTTGCCTCCTGGGGCATCGGTATTGCAAGACAGGACGAGTCCGCACTGCTGGTGCGCGACACGCAACATTCCTTTGACGTGCAGGGCCTGACGCTGGTGGGCGAGTACGTGGAGGGTCATATCGGTGCGAGTCTGACAGCCAAGTTGCGCGAGGTCTCCAACCCCAAGTCGGTGCTGTTCCCTTACTCTGCGGTGATGTATCACACGTTTGAGCCCGTCTACAACGACGAACGCGGCTACTGGCAGGCGAACAACAACGCCGTCAACAGCGTGAGCCGCGTCACGTACGACGTGTTCACCTCCTCGACCACGGCACGTGCCGAGGCCGCAGGCGACAAACTCTCCTATGACGAACTGACCGATCTCGGTCTGAACGTGAACGCGGACGTGCCCTTCTCCTATATGAAACTCACGTGCGAGACGCAGATGAACGATCAGGGTGACGAGGTCTACTCCTATCTGCTTGCCTGCGCTTCCACGGATTTTGCCGCCGCTACGCAGAACTCGGGCTACGGCAACCATACGGTGCTGACCTACGCCGCAAGTATGCTCGGACGCGAGGCGATCTCCGTTTCGATCGACTGCAAATATTTCAGTGACACCGAGATCAGCAACATCACCGCAACCGAGGCCAACCAGTATACGGTGGTGCTCGCCGTGGTGCCTGCTGCCGTTATCTTCATCGCGGGCATTTATATTATGGTGAGGAGAAAATACGCATGACAAGTCCCGTACTCGTACCCAAGGAGCCGCGTCGCCGCCGCTCGTCACTGAAGCGGCAACGACTGACGGTGCTCATCGCGCTTGGCGTGGTGGTACTGCTCGCGGTGGCCTTTGCGATCATTTACACCCTGACGTCGCGCATCGTGTTTCCCGATGCGGACGGCACCAAATACTATATTGTGAAAGAGGACGGCATCTATGTGATGCAGGACGCGGACGGCAATCGCCTGCCGATGAACGAGGACGAGAGTTACTATATCACCTCGCTTGGCACGATCCTGACCGTTGACGAGGACACGGGCGAGTACGTTGTGGTCGCCGCGGTGCTCCCTGTCGAGGGTGAGGCGCTGGAGTTCCAGTCCTATGACGGCACGTTTGACATTCTGCTTTATCCCATGCTGGAGCGCGCACAGATCGCCTCGATCCGTATCGTGAACGAAACGGGGGATTTCACCCTTCGCTACAACGAGGAAAAGGACGATTTCGAGATCAGCGGCTTTGAGGATTATACGTACGACGACATTATGTTCTCCTCGCTGGTCGTGGCTACGGGCTATACCAGCACGCATATGCGATTGGAACTGTCCAAGGTCAAGGAATACGGCTATGCCGAGTACGGTCTGCCCGACGATCCGAACGACGCCAAGCAGTATTTTGAGATCACCACAAGAGAGGGAAAGACGCACAAGGTCATTCTTGGCAACCTGGTTCCCTCGGGCTCTGGCTACTACGCGCGTCACGCCGACCGCGAGGAGGTGTATATCCTCAAAGAGACCGAGACCACCACGTACAGCAAGGCCTTCTCCGAGGTCATGTTCAGCAACGTGGAGAGTTTTGTGGAGCCGTTGCTCACCGTGCCGATGAGTTCGACCAACTATTATGACGTCACCGATTTCCAGATCCATACGGTGGACAAGATCACCGATGAGATGCTGAACGATCCCGATTTCGATGCAAGCACGCTCCTTGAGAACGTGATCTCCTTTGACTTCACACCCATTGAGGTGCGTAAGGGCACGCTGGACACCAGCACGCCCTACGAGGGAACGGGACGCTATGCGGGTTTCCCCATCAACTCGTTGCGCGTGGACGATTGCCTGAACAACCTGATGAATATGGAGGCCAAGAAGGTCGTCAGGATCTTCACCGAGGAGGAGCAGAAGAGCGGCCGATTCCTCTTCTTCCAGTACTGCCGCGACAAGGGCTATGACGTCGCCTATTCGTTGCAGTTCATCTCCAATCTTTCCCGTGAGGGTGCTGACAAGGACTATGAGCCCAAGGAGTACGCCGCACAGGAGATCTGGATCAGTTCGATCACCGCGGACGGCACGTATTACGCCTTCAATCCCGCCTTTGGCATGATCGTGGAGGTTGGCCGACAGCACATGGAATACCTGGAGTGGAACCCCTTCTCCTGGATCGAGAGCAACACGATGCGCAGTGGTATCGCCTATCTGCAGGAAATGATCTGCACCGTGCCCGGCTACGCACAGATCGCAGGTCTTACGGGCTCTGAGATTCGTTTCACGTTCGATAACAGCGAGTCGATCAAGGCGGCAGGTGAGAATATGGCGGCGATCCCGCCCACGAATCTGCTCAACGTATGGGCAAACGGCAACAAGGTTGACGCGATGCAGGTCAAACTCTTCTACGAGTCCCTGTTGCGCAGTTCGCTTTCCGGTATGGCAAGCTGTTCCGAGGAGCAGCAGGCGGCCTTCCGCGAGGCGGCAGTCTCCGAGGGGTACACCAAGGGGAACGTCAAGCCGCTCTTTGTGATCAAGATGGTCTATAACACACTGTCCGACGGCAGTGGCGAGACCGAAACGCGCACGTACTGCTTCTATGAGTACGGCGGCGGCTCCCAGTGCTTTATGACCTACAACGGTCTTGGCAGTTTCTATATGCTGCAGGACCGTGTGGAAAAGGTGATGAGCGATCTTGGCCGTGTCTTCACGGGTGAGACGATCACGCCCTCGGGCAAGACCTGATGCTATAGCCGAAGAGAGTCGAACACGATGGCCTCTCGGCAACGCATTTTCGCGCCTTTCGCCGTGTCCTAACTTGTAAAGTCCACACTTTACTGCGTCGTGCCACGCCGAAATTCATCAAAAATCCATTCGCCGAGAAGCCGCCGTGTTCGGCTCTCTTCGGCTATAACAAAAAGCGCATATCCTGTACAACGGTACGGGATATGCGCTTTTTTTAGTCCGTGAGGATCACGCGGTATTCGCGGAACCAGTCGTCGAGTTGGCAGAGCCACGCGAGTAATTGCGGGCGTGCCATCAACTGACCGAACCACGTGTTGTTCTCGCCCTCAAGCAGGGCGCGAAGGCGCGCTTTGTCAAGATAAGAGGCAAGGAATCCGTCCTTTCTTGCAAGGCGTGCGTCGAGCATACGGTGCACCAGCGTTTCGTAGGCGGGGTTGTGCGTTTTGGGGTAGGGGCTCTTTTTGCGCCATAGCACGCGCGCGGGCAGATAGTCGCTCATGGCGTGGCGGAGCAGGGATTTTTCCACCCCGTTCCCGAACTTAATGCGCCAGGGCACGTTGAACACGTATTCCAGAATGCGGTGATCGGCAAAGGGGACGCGCACCTCTACGGCACTGTACATACTCATGCGATCCTTTCTCGCGAGCAAACTTGCCATGAAATAGCGCGTGGAGAGCCAGGTGGCAATGCGCGCGGTGCGATCCTCCTCTGGTTCTCCCTCGAGCACGGGGCAATCCGCGGTGCTTTGCCGACAGACCTCGCGCAAAAAGGCGTGCCCTTCATCGGCGTGCGTCAGTGCGGGATCGAAGAGCGAGATGCGCACGTGCGGATCGTGCAACCAGGGGAAGAAGTCGCGCTTTAGCATCTCAGGGCGGTAAAACCAAGGATAGCCGCCGAAGATCTCGTCCGAGCATTCGCCCGAAAGTAATACCGTGTGGCGCTCTTTTATCTTGCGGCAGAACCAGAGCAGGGAAGAGTCCACGTCGGCTTGCCCGGGCAGATCGCGTGCACGCGTGGCCTCCTGTAACGCCTCGGCCACGGCCGCGGTGGGTGCTTCGAGCACGGTGTGGTCGGTGCCGAGTTCGGCGGCAAGGTCTGCCGCGAAGGCATCGTCCCCCTGGGGTTGGAAGAGGGTGGATCTGAAATGCTCGCGGTTGCCCTCGTATTCAAAGGAATAGGTGGAGAGCGATTCTCCCCGCTCGCGAAGGGCGCGTGCCGCCACGGCCGTGATGGCAGAGGAGTCCAGGCCTCCCGAGAGGAGCACGGCCAGTGGCACGTCACTGCCAAGTTGGCGCTCTACCGCGTCACAGAACAGTTTGCGCACGGTGGCGGCGGCGGTGCGCTCGTCATCGGCGCACGCTTTTGCTTCCAGACGCCAGTAGGGCCAGGTCACAAAGCCGTGGCGCGTCAGGCGCGCGGCGTGGGCGGGTAACAGTTCCTTCACGTGCTTGAACACGCCACTCCCCGGGAGCGTGACGGGCGTGAGATAAAAGAGTTGCCATATTCCCTCGCGCCCGACCTCGGGGGGCACGTCGGCGTGCGCGAGCAACCCCTTGATCTCGGAGGCAAAATAGAATTTGGTGCCTGAACGGGCGTAGAAAAACGGTTTGACACCGAGTCGGTCACGTGCGAAGAACACCTGCTCACGCGCGGGATCGTATACCGCAAAGGCAAAAATGCCATTGAGATGCCGCGGGCAGTCCTCGCCGAAGAGAATATAACTCCAGAGCACGGTCTCGGTGTCGCAGTCCGTTGAAAAATGCGCGCCCTTGGTTAAGAGTTCGCGCCGCAGTTCGGCACTGTTGTAGATCTCGCCGTTATAGACGATGGTGTAGAGTACGCCGCCGTGCATCGCCTGCATCGGCTGTGCGCCGCGTGCGGGGTCCATCACCGCGAGTCGGTTGTGATAAAAGCCCACGGACGGTGCGAAAAACGTGCCGTTCTGATCGGGGCCTCTACGCGCGAGGCGCCGCCCTGCGGCACAGATCTCCTCCTGCGGGGGAAAACGGGTGTCGGAAAAGTCCACGCAACCGTTAATCGAACACATAGCATCACCTCGCTATATGCTATGAGCGCGCGGCGCGCTTGGTGCATAGACTGTCGGTGGAGATAGCCGTGCGGCTAGGCAAGAGGAAATGATCCGAACTCGGTTTTGAAGGGCAAATCGACGTACGTGCTTCGGTAAATTTCCTTACAATATCCGCATATTGTCGCGAAAATTTATCTTGCCCGTCCTGCCGAT
>JAZSGQ010000058.1:0-17674 GCA_045532805.1 Eubacteriales bacterium | reverse complement strand
GGATCACCCTTGTTGAGCGCCGGCAGGATCTTATCCTTTTGACTACTGTCGTCGTACTTTGTCCAGCCCTTTTCCAATATCACCGTGCCCTTGAGAACAAATTCCTCCAGCTCGCCCACCGCAATGTGGATCTCCGTGCGGTGCACTACGCAATCCTCTGCGCAGAAAACGGCAATGAAGCGGCGGAACACGGTGGAATAGACCTGCATCTCCTTCTCGCTGAGCGCGGATTTATTGGGGATTTTATAGGTCGGGGTCAACGCAGAGTGGGATTCGATCTTCGAATCGTCAAAAATAGTCTTCTTATCCTTAAAAACAACAGGATATCCGATCTTCTGGCAGGCGGCAAGGATCTGTTTGATCTTATCCTTTTCGGCTGTGGCCAGATACTCGGAGTTGGTACGCGGGTAGGTCAGGTAGCCTTCCTCGTACAGCTTTTGCACGATCTCAAGGCTCTCCGCCATCGACATCTTATATTTCTTACCCAGCACGTTCTGCAGCTTGGAGAGCGAATACAGCTTGCCGGGAGAAAGCGTATCCTTTTTCTTTTTGACCGAGGTCACCACCGCACCCGTCTCATTGTACAGGCGGCACATCTCCTCTGCCCGATCCTTCTCGTCCCGTCCGAATTTCTTTTTGGAGGTCAGCTCGATCATCTCGCCACGGGTCTCGGCCTTGCTGACCAGTGCATAATAAATATCCGGAACAAAATTTTTAATGGCCATATCGCGGTCATAAATGGCCTTGACGATAGGCACGATAACACGGCCGACGCGCAGAAGCGTTCCCGTGCGAAGAGTGGCGTAACGCGTCAGGTTGACGCCGTAGAGCCAATCGATATAGGTACGGGCAAAGCCCTCGTCAGCCAGATGGTCATATTCCTCCTCCGGCTTCATCTCGGCAAGTGCCTTGGCGACCGTCTGCGGCGTCTGATCGGGCAGCCACAGTCTTGCCTGCGCCTTGGGGGATTTCAAGGCATGCTTGACACAAAGACGAACGATAATCTCTCCTTCACGGTCAGCGTCCCCCGCGTTGACGATACACTCCACGTCCTCACGGTTGCACAGCCGCTCAATCACCCGAAACTGCTTCTCTACCCCGCTGTCGACCTTTTTATCCGAGCCGCGGCGCAGCTCGTAATGAAACTCTGCGGGAAAACAAGGGAGGTTTTCCATTGTCCATCTGGTCTTACCCTGAGGTGCGGGCGAGTAGTATTCGATATCAGCCAAGGAAAACAGATGACCAAAGGCCCAGGTGATCAGATAGCCGTTGCCCTCCAGATAGCCGTCACGGCGCGACATCTGACCGATGCCTGCCGCAATATTGCGTGCAAGACTCGGCTTTTCCGCAATGATCAGTACCATGCGTCTCTCCCCTTTCCTTGAAAGTAATTTTATTGTAACATATTATGCACGCAAAGTCAACGAAAAAAGAGCACCGTTCGGTGCTCTTTTTTCAAAGTTATTCAGTTTCGATCCGATCAAGTCCTGCCGCTGCACGCTCGGACTCGATCTCGTCCTCGGGCAGCACGGCGATGAAGGCCATCACGGCACATTCGATCATATCGTCGTCGGGCTCGCGCACCGTGATGCGTTGCAGCCACATACCGGGTGCGGAGATGATGCGCGTGACGATATTGTCGTGTCGACCCGCAAACTTGAGCAACTCATAGCCGATGCCCATCGTGGGCAGGATCAGCAAGAACTTGAGTGCCGTGCGCACCACGGTATACAATCCTTGGTCGATCCCCTCAATGGAGGCGGGAATGAAAAAGCCGATCACGATACTGACAAGAAGCATCAGAATGAGGAAAGAAGTGCCGCAACGGGGGTGAAAACGGCGTTGTGCGCGCACGTTTTCCACCGTGAGCGGCAAGCCCTGCTCATAGCAGAAAATGGTCTTATGCTCGGCACCGTGATACATAAAGGTGCGGCGGATATCCTTCATCAGGGACACCAGCGCCATGTACGCCACCATCAAAAGGATCTTGAAGACGGCCTCAAACACAGAGCGCACGTAGCGGTTTTCCGAAAGGCCCCACTCGTCGGGTGTTGCACCCGCGATCAGCGAATACAGGAAGGTGGGGAGCCACAAAAACAGTCCCACCGACAGTACCACCGCAAGCACCACGGCGATCACCATAATGATGCTCACAAGCGCGCTGTTCGAGCCCTCTTTTTTCTTCTCGGCCCCCTCTTTTTGTTCGGCAAGTTCCTCTTCCATGAAAATGTCGGCAGAACGCATCAGCGACTTATAACCGAGCACCATGGAGTCGACAAAACCGAACACGCCGCGGATCACGGGCCAACGGCAAAAGACGGGGCGTTTTTTCTTTTGATTGAGGTTTTCCTCAAAGTAGATCTCGCCGTTCGGGCGGCGCACTGCCATAGCGTTCTTCACAGGGCCGCGCATCATAATACCCTCCATCAGCGCCTGTCCGCCGATCGAGGTCCTGCGCCGCTGGCAGATCAATTCATTTTGCTTCATAGGTTATCCTTTCGCGGAAATGGCCGTTACGCATGTAACGGCCATTTCTCAAAGTGTATTGCTTACTTTCCCTGCGCCTTCTTGTGCTTTTCAAGCAGGTTGTGAATGCGCTTGGCGGGATTGAGCAGGTTGCTGATCGTCTCGTCGTGATTTAGCGTGTCGATGATGTAGGCCACGTATTTGCACATGTTGACCTCGCGGTACCACTCTCTTGCCTGAAGCTCGGGCGTGCGGTACACAAGGTTGGTCGTGAAGATACGGGTAAATACGCCGTCCTTGTAGGCCTCGTCAAAGCGGTCAAGACCGTCGGTGAAGAGACCGAAGGTGTCAAAGCAGAAGATGCGCTTGGCGCCCTTCTCCTTGAGTTGGCGCGCCACGTCGAGCAACGACTCGCCCGAGGAGATCATATCGTCCACGATGATCGCGTCCTTGCCGTGCAGATCGCGGCCCAGGTACTCGTGTGCCTCGATGGGATTGCGGCCGTTCACGATCTTGGCGTAGTTGCGGCGCTTGTAGAACATACCGATATCCAGACCCATCATCGAGGAGAAGTACATGCAACGTCCCATTGCACCCTCGTCGGGAGAAATGATGACCATGTCCTCTTTGTCAATGGAGATGTCGGGATAATCGCGCACGAGCGCCTTGATCATCTGGTAGGTGGGGCGCACGTCGTCAAAGCCGTGAAGCGGAATGGCATTCTGCACGCGGGCATCATGCGCGTCGAAGGTGATGATGTTGGTCACGCCCATAGCAACCAACTCCTGCAGCATCAGCGCGCAGTCCAGCGATTCTCTGTGCGTGCGCTTGTGCTGACGGCCCTCGTAGAGCATCGGCATAATGACCGAGATGCGGCGTGCCTTGCCCTCGATTGCGGCGATCACACGCTTGAGGTCGGCGTAATGGTCATCGGGGCTCATCGGCACCTGCTGACCATACATCTTGTACTTTACACTGTAATTGAAAGGATCACAGAACAAATATACATCGTGGCCGCGCATGGATTCGTGCAGCAGTGCCTTGGCCTCACCCGTTCCGAAACGGGGGCAATCCACCTGCGCGAGGAAGGATTCCTCGCCGCCGTGGCGACGCCATTCCTTGAGATAGTTGTCTACCTGTCCTACAAACTGCTCACAGCCACGCATGCCGATAACGCTGAGTTCTCCGTAAAGTGCTCCCTTCATTGTTAACCTCCGTGATGATATATTTGTCTGTATTTGACCGAGACGGTCGTATTATGGAAATATTATAACATAAAAGTATTGCCTTGAAAAGCCCTTTTTTGAAAAAAGCAACTTTCTGTGTATTTCGGCAATCCCTTTATCCGTTTTTCTCGCAAATTTGACAAAAACGGCCATACGCCTCGTCCCAGGCGGCACGGTCACCCGTGGGCTCGTATACAACGGGCGCGAAAGAGTCGCTCACAAGCGCGCGCGCCTCGGCAAGATCCTTCAGTTCCCCTGCCGCAATGTACTGCATACAAAGGTTACCGATGGCCGTTGCCTCCACAGGGCCCGCGATCACGGGCACGCCGCACGCATCGGCGGCCAACTGGCAAAGGAAGGTGTCCTTGGTGCCGCCGCCCACGATGTGAATGGCGCTCACCGACTTGCCGCGCAGTGCCGCAATGCCCTCCATCACGAAGCGGTAACGGAGCGCAAGACTCTCCATGATCACGCGCACGGTCTGTCCCACGTTTTCGGGCACGTGCTGACCCGTTTCGGCGCAGAAGCGGCGAATGCGCTCGGGCATATCACCGGGCGTGGCAAAGAGTGCGTTGTCGGGGTGAATGAAGGAAACCAGTGGCTTTTCCGCCTCGGCCAGCGTCTGCAACTCGGCAAAACTGTATTCCTTGCCCTCGCGCTTCCACTGACGGCGGGATTCCTGCACGGTCCAAAGGCCCATAATGTTTTTGAGGAAACGGATCGTACCAAGCGCGCCGCCCTCGTTGGCAAAGTTGAGGGCACGGCTCGTATCGTTGATCAAAGGGGCGTTCAGTTCAGTGCCCATCAGCGACCAGGTGCCGCTGGAGATGTAGATGAAATCATCGTTCTTCGCGGGCACGGCGATCACGGCGCTTGCCGTATCGTGCGAGGCGACGTTGAAGACCTTGAAGTTCGCACCGCCCAGTTCCTCGCTCACCGACGGGGAGAGGTTGCCAAGGCAGTTGCCGGGCTCTACCAGATCCGTGAGCAGGTGGGGCAGGCCGAGTCTGTCGAAGATCTCGGGTGCCACGCGACGCGTGGCGGCGTTGAGCAGTGCGCCCGTAGAAGCCACGGTATACTCGTTGGCCATACTGCCCGTGAGGAAGTAGTTGAGCAGATCGGGGATAAAGAGCATACGGCGTGCGGCCGCAAGTTGCTCGGGGTTGTCGCGCAGGTCACAGACCAACTGATACACCGTGTTGAACTCAATGGTCTGAATACCCGTAATGTCGTACAGTTCCTTGGCTCCGAGTTTGCTCTCCAACTCGCGCGTGATGCCGACGGTGCGTGTATCACGGTAGTGCATCGGATTCGAGAGCAGTTCTCCCTTTCCGTCCACAAGGCCGTAGTCCACGCCCCACGTGTCGATGCCCATACCAAAGATCTTCTCGCCCGAAAGGCCCACCTCGCGAATCGACTGCTTGATCTCATGGAAAATGCGCAGAATATCCCAACGGAAACGTCCGTTCACCATCACGGGGTCGTTGGAAAAGCGATGATTCTCGCGCAGTGTGAGTGTTTTGCCGTTGTAACTGCCCACAATACCGCGTCCGCTGGATGCGCCCAAGTCGATTGCCAACATATTTAGGTCATGCATATTACTCTGCTCCTTTATTTCGTCAAAATTCAATTATTTCAGTTCCACTACGGTCACGCCGCCGTCACCCTCACCGTATTTACCGATGCGGAAGGTCGCCACGCGGCGATCCTTTTTCAAATATTGCCACAACGCCTGGCGCAATGCGCCCGTTCCCTTTCCGTGAATGAGACGCACGGTATGAAAACCCGCCAGGATCGCGGTATCAAAGTACTTATCCACCATGAACCACGCCTCGTCACCCGTCTGGCCGCGCAGGTCGATTTCATCTCTGAAATCACGCGAGACCAGTGTGCGCACGTCGCTCTTTCCCGACGTTTTCTCGCTCTTTCCCGCCTTTTTCTCTACCAGGCGCAGATTCTCGATCCGCGTCTTGGTGCGGAAGGCACCTGCCTGCACCATCACCGCGCCGCGGTCGGGGTCAGAGAGCAGCACGCCCTCACGTCCGATGTCCACCAGGTACACTGCGTCCCCCTTTTTGAGCGCACGCGGCAGTACGTAATCCTCGTTGGAGCGCTCCTCCACGGGATTAAAGCGATCCTCGTTCTCGCGCAAGTGCGCGCGCACAGCGCGCCGCGTGGCCTCCAGATGCTCGCCAAGACGCGCGGATTCGCGCTCGCGGCGCACCTTTTCCAGTTGATCGAACACAAACTCACTCGACGCTCTCGCGCTCTCCACCAAGGACGCCGCCTTGGTCTGCGCACTCTCCAGGAGTTTGTCTGCCGCCGCGCGCTTACGCTCGGCCTCGGCTTCCACGTCCCGTTCCATCTGTGCGTATTTCACGCGCAATCTCTCGGCCTCGTCACGATTGCGCTCCATCTTGATCCTTGCGATCTCCAGCTGCTCGATCACCGATTCAAAGCGGCGATTCTCGTGGCTGATGAGCGACTTGGCCTCCTCCACCACGCGGGCGGGCAGACCCAGTTTTTCCGAAATGGCAAACGCATTGGATTTACCGGGCGTGCCGATGATCAATCGGTAGGTGGGGCGCAGGGTGGCTACGTCAAACTCGCAGGAAGCGTTCTGCACACCCTTGGTATCCAGCGCAAAGGCCTTGAGTTCGGCATAGTGCGTGGTCACGGCAGACAGCGCGCCCGCACGGCGCACCTCGCCGATGATGGCAACGGCAAGCGCCGCACCCTCGATGGGGTCCGTACCCGCGCCAAGTTCGTCAAAGAGCACGAGCGAGTGGGGCGTGAGCGACTGCACGATATGCACGATGTGCACCATGTGCGAGGAGAAGGTCGAGAGCGATTGCTCGATGCTCTGCTCATCGCCAAGGTCAACTAAGATGCGATCGAACAGACAAAGGCGAGAGCCCTCCTCGGCTGGGATAAACAGACCCGACTGCGCCATCAGCGCAAACAGGCCCAGTGTTTTCAAGGTCACCGTTTTACCGCCCGTATTGGGGCCCGTGATCACAAGCGAATCCCATTCCCCGCCAAGCGACACGGAAATAGGCACTACGCGCTCCTTGTCGATGAGCGGGTGGCGCGCCCGTTTCAACACGACCTTGCGCTCAGCGCCAAGGATCGGCTCCACGGCCTGCATCTGCTCCGCGAGGCGCCCACAGGCAAACACAAACGCAAGTTCGGTGATGTTGCGATAATTCAGATTCAGTGCGCTTGCCCTCGCGGCCACCAGCTCCGAGAGTTCCTGCAATACACGGTCGATCTCATGCTGCTCCTTGGCCTCCAACATGCGCAGTTCATTGTTGGCGTCCACCACCGCCATCGGCTCGACGAAAATGGTCGCGCCCGAGGAGGAGGTGTCGTGTATGAGACCCTTGATCTCGTTTTTGCTCTCCACACGCACAGGAATCACGTAACGCCCGTTTCGCTGGGTCACGATATTTTCCTGCAAATGGCGGGAGTAGGTGCTACTGGTGATATAGTGTTGCAACGTTTCCTTGATGCGGCTGTTAGCCGCGCGGATCTTGCGGCGGATGTCACCGAGTGCGGGACTGGCCTCGTCTGCAATCGTCTCCTCGGAAATGATCGCGCGATAGATCTTGTCCTCCAATTTGCGGTCGGGGAGCAGACGCTCGAACACCTCGTCCAGTACCGTATCGAAGTGGCGGTTGGTGTGAATGTAATCCAGGAGCCCGCGCGACGTGCGCAACAGATTGCCCGTATCCAGCAACTCGCGCGTGGTAAGCGTCGCACCCTTGCCCGCGCGCTCCAGTGCATCGGTCGGATCCTTGACCGAGCCAAAGGACGGCAACCCCTTATCCGAGAGCAGTCGCAGGGCGTCTCCCGTGCGGCGAAGGCGCGCTCTCACGCACTCCTCGTCATCGTCGGGGACAAGCGCCAGTGCTTTCTCGCGCGCGCCCGCCGTGGTGGCAAGTGAAGCGAGCATCGCCCGTATCCTGTCGTACTCCAGTGTGTTGTATACTTTCTCGTCTGTTCGCATAATTCCTCATGTTTGCGGCGTAAAGGACGCCAACTTTTTGTAGTTTTCAAGCGACTCAAAACCGCGCTCCAGATGATTGAGCAAATACGTCTCTGCGGCCGCGGCAAACGCATCAATACTCTGCTTTTCCGAAAGGCGGAAAGCAAAAAGGCGTTTGGGATCGGCCGAAATCACAAAGCACAGTGCCGCCAGTGCCGATCCGTCAAGCGGTGTGAGCAGGTGACGCGTACCGTTTTCCTCCAAGGAGGACAGCGGCATAAGTTCCTGCGCACGGTCAAAGCACGCACGGCAAAGCAGTGCGCCATTCATAATATCCAGATGCGCCTCGCCCTGCACGGCGCGGTGACAACGGCCGCACGTCGAAAGATCGGGCGTAAAGCCCGCAATGCAGGCGGCACGCATTTCAAACGCCGCTTTGATGCGCGCGTTCTCCCCTGTTGTCGCGGCAAGCGTATACAGGGTGTTGAGCGCCAGGGGAAGGATCTCCCCCGCAGGCGTTTTTTCGTCCGTCAGTTCATGCACGACGTCCGCGATGTATGCGGCCAAAAACAACTTGTCCATATCGTAGCGCAAACCGTAAAAAGAGTCCAGAACGGTAGCGGATTTCATCCATTTCACGCCGTTTTTCTCATAGAACTCCATATTCGCCCACGTGAAGGGTTCGGTGGCCGCCAGTTCGCGTCGGTGCATCGCGGTCGCGCCCTTGACAATGGCGTACATACGGCCGCCGTCCGCCGAAACGACCGTGATCAATCGGTCGTGATCTCCGCGCGGTACGGAGCGCAGGATCAGCACGTCGGTGCTGAAGTGTGCCATCGCTTACTTCTCCTCGCGGTAGCCGAAGTTGCCGACCGCCGCGCGGCTCTCGCGCCAGTTTTCCTTCACCTTGACCCAAAGATCAAGGAAGACCTTGGTGCCAAAGAGTTTTTCCAGATCCTCGCGGGCGTACGTGCCCACGCGTTTGAGTTCGGCACCGCCCTTTCCCACAATAATGCCCTTGTGCGAGGCCTTCTCACAGAAGATCTCGGCACGAATACGAACAAGCGACCCTTCGTCCTTGAACTCCTCGATCACCACGGCCACGCCGTGCGGCACCTCCTTGTTGAGCGTGCGGAGCAGTTTTTCACGAATGATCTCGGCGGCCATCTGCCGTTCGGGCTGATCCGTCATCATGTCCTCGGGGAAAAACCACTCGGATTCGCCGAGCAATTTCTCGCATTCCGAAAGCACTGCCTTCACCAGTTTGCCGTTCTTGGCGCAAGTGGGCACCACCGCATCAAAATCGTGCAGTGCGGCATAGGCCTTGATCGCCTCTGCCACGGCCGTGGCATCGACCAGATCGGTCTTGTTGAGGGCCAGTACCGAGGGCGTGCCCGATTGCTTGAGATAGGTGATCACGTTCTGTTCCACCGAGGAAACGGGGCGACTCACGTCCGCCATCAGCACCACAACGTCCGCCTCGAGCATCGAGGACTTTGCCGCCTCAACCATATAGTCACCCAGACTGTTCTGGGGGCGGTGAATACCGGGCGTATCCACAAAAACGAACTGCGTTTCTCCCTCGGTCAGAATGCCGAGAATACGGTTTCTCGTGGTCTGGGGCTTGGCCGATACAATGGCTACTTTCTCACCCGTGAGGGCGTTGAGCAGCGTGGATTTGCCCACGTTGGGGCGGCCCACGATCGCAATATATCCTGCTTTTTTCATATCCTTGTTACTCTCCTTGCGGCTTTACTTTACACCGAGTCCCATCGCGGTCACGATGGCACTTTGTCTTGCGCGCATATCGCGCTCCTCTTCCTCTCCGTTCACGTGGTCATAGCCGAGCAGATGCAGTGTGGAATGCACGGTGAGAAACGCGCACTCGCGCTCAAAACTGTGGCCAAATTCCCTTGCCTGCTCGCGGCAACGCTGAAGCGACAGTACGATGTCGCCGAGTTGGCGGGTCGTTTCGTTTTCCTCAAACAACGGGAAGGAGAGCACGTCCGTGGCGGCATCGATGTTGCGGTATGTACGGTTGAGCACCTGAATGCCCTCGTTGTCCGTGAAGGTGACCGACACCTCGCAATCCTTCTTCACACCCTCGTATTGCAAGGTAGCAACGATCGCGCGTCGCACCAGGATCTTGAGCGCATAGTCCACACGCTCCTTGCCCTGGCTGTCCTCAAAATAGATATGCAAACTCATTTGTTGCCCTCCTCGTTTTTCCTCGTCCCGTGCGTGCGCTTCTGTGCGCGCTCGCGGTCAAATCGCTCGTACGCGAGAATGATCTTCTGTACCAATTTGTGACGCACCACGTCCTTGTCCGTGAAGTGGTGCACGTGAATATCGTCGATCCCTTCCAGGATCTTCACCGCCATCGAAAGGCCGCTTTTCTGCCCCGTCGGCAGGTCTGTTTGCGTCAGGTCGCCCGTGACCACCACCTTGGAGCGGAACCCGAGACGTGTGAGAAACATCTTCATCTGCTCGGGCGTGGCGTTCTGCGCCTCGTCGAGAATGATAAAGGAGTCGTCCAGTGTTCTGCCGCGCATATAGGCAAGCGGCGCGACCTCAATGATCTGCTTTTCGGCCATACGGGCATAGTTTTCGGGGCCCAGCATCTCATACAGTGCATCGTAAAGCGGACGCAGATAGGGGTCGATCTTGCTCTGCAGGTCACCGGGCAAAAAACCCAGTTTTTCGCCCGCCTCAATGGCAGGTCTGGTCAGCACGATGCGGCTGACCTCGCCCGCACGCAACGCTTTGACGGCCATTGCCACCGCAAGAAAGGTCTTACCCGTGCCCGCAGGGCCCACACCCAACACCACGGTGTTTTTTGTGATCGCCTCCACGTATTTGCGCTGACCCACGGTCTTGGCGCGCACGGGCTTGCCGCGCGAGGTGATGCACACGGCACTGTTATCCAGAGCCGACAACTCCTCGCCCCGTCCGTCACGCACCATGCCAATGAGGTACGCCACGCGTTGCTCGGGGATCTCCTCGGCGCGCGCCGCCTCCTCCTTGAGGCGCTCCAGCACCACGGCGGCAAGACGGACGTGTTCCGCATTCTCCCCCGTGATCAGTACCGTATCCCCCGCACTGTCCGAGCGATTGCGGATATCCACGCCAAAGGCGGCCTCAACCTCCTTGACGTACGCATCACACACCCCGAACATACGGGCAGTCAGATCGCTGTGACCGACTCTTACGATTTCCTGTGCCATAAGCACCCTCCTTGGTTCACTTCTTTCGACGTCCGCGACGCCCCTTATTTCAACGCAACTTCCACGACCTTGGCGATATCCTCCTCGCAGGTCACGGTGCAAATGAGCGTGATTCCCTCCCCGTCCACACGCGTTTCGGTCACGCGGGAGAGCATCGTGCGCCCCGCGCTATCTGCGGCGAGTTGCTCTTCCAGCAGAGAAAGCGCCATAGCGCGCGCCTCGGTGGCGCTGTACCTGACGGGCACTTGCGCATACTCCTTGGCCGTTGTCACCTCGATACCGAAGGGCAAACGCTTGCCGCTCGGAAGAACGGGCTGATATATATTGTTTATTATATCACATTCCGTAGTGCTATTTCCAGTACTTTTGAAAACTTTTCGGGCGAAATTGAAGAAAAAAAGCGTGATGTCCTTCTTTTCCTCCCCGTTATACGCCTTTTCCGTGCTCTCAAACGGCACGGTGACCGTGTACGTGTGCGTCGTGCGGGCCAACACCTGCCCTGCGGCGCGCGTCAATCGGTAGCCGTGATTCTGCGTGTCCATCACGCCCGAGGCGAGCAACTGTCCCGCGCGCACCACCTCCCCCGTGGTCACCTTGCACTCCCCCTCAAAGATCAGCGGCAAGGTGATCACGCCGTCGCGTCCCGCCACCAAATTCGCAGGGGTGACCACCGATTCCTCGGGGACGGGCTCGCTCTCGCGGATCTGCACGCGCGCGACCGTGCCCGACACGTTCACGGCGGCATACACAACGCGCGCATCTCCCTCGCGCAGAGCAAACGCTACGCCTTCTCTGTCAAGCGCAGGTAAAAAAGTACCGCAATACAGCCCCGCGTCCTGCAATTCCGCCGTCAGTTCTTCGGTGGGGACGCGCTCGTTGCCAAGGATCTTCACATCCCACACGAACAGTTGCGACAGAATAAGGAGCGCAAGCGCGAGCACCGCGCCCGCAAGAAACCCGGGGCGTGCGCGGAGTCCGCCGAGAAGAAACGGCACGCCGCGTTCGCGTCTGCCCGTGATCTCAAGCGCCGCGTTTTTGGCCGCCTCGTCGAAGCGGCGCGCGGTCGCGGCGGATAGCCAGAAGGAGATTTCCTTCGTTTTCTCGCACCGTTTCAGTGCTTTTGGCGCAAATCCTTCGGATTGGAGCAGCAAAAAAAGTGCCGTACCGTTCTCAAGGGATACGCGGTAGCCGACCTCACCGAGCAAAAATCCGTCTGCCCGCATCACCGCTCCTCCTCAAAGCGCATCGCCTCAATGCGCCCCGTCACCGTAACGGCCCCCTCGCCAAACGCACGGCAGAGCAGTCGATCCCCCTCGATATGCAACCGACGCTTGCCCGGCAGAAGTACGATCTCCTGCTCGCTGTAAGAGAGTATGCGCCGACAACCCCACACCGTCAATTCGCTCTGCCCCGACAGTGCCAATGCAAAGCCGCCCGGTAGTGCCTCGCGCGGAATATCCAGTTTTTCCCCGAGCGCCCCGATCAGATCCCTACCTTTTCGCATACCGTTGCCCTCCGTTCCATATAATCATCATACGATATGCACCGCAAGGGAGGAATATACCGTGAAGCAATCGTTACCCGCTTTCCGCACCACTGCCTTTTCTCTGTTTGGCGTATTTTTGCTCTTACTGCTCCTGACCAACTCCGACCTTGCCATGGACGGCGCAAGGCGGGGGATCTCACTTTGTCTGGAAACGCTTTTTCCGTCGCTGTTTCCCTTCCTGGTGTTCTCGGAATTACTTGTGGCCATTGGCGCGGGCGAGGTGCTCGGGCACTACATAGGTCGCCCCGTCAAGGCGCTTTTCGGCGTTTCGGGCAGTGGCGCGGTCGCCTTTTTACTGGGCTCGGTCTGCGGTTTTCCCGTGGGAACGACGACCGCCGTTTCCTGTCTGGAGCGCGAAGAACTCACCAAGGGAGAACTGCAACGCCTGGTCCTGTTTTGCAACAACCCGAGTTCGGGATTTCTGATCGCCGCCGTGGGCGGTGGGCTGTTTGGCAGTAAGCAACTGGGCGCGGCACTCTTTTGCATCACGCTGTGCTCCTCTGTCATACTGGGGATCTTGTTGCGTCTTCTGTGTGGAAAAGCAGAACAAATTCCAAATAAGTGCCGAAACGGTGCGAAAAACGCCCTTGGCGTAACCACATTCACTGGTGCGATCCGCCGCGCGCTTTTCTCGATGCTCTCGGTCTGTGCCTTTGTGATCTTCTTTTCCTGTATTGCCGCGTGCGTATCGCGCATTCTTACGGCATTGTCCGCGCCCGCGTGGCTCGGCGTGCTCTTGCACGGCGCACTGGAACTCACCAGTGGCATCAGTGCGGCCTGTGTGGCACTCCCCCGCGCCGCGGCTTTCCGCGCGGCGGCCTTTTTTGCCTCGTTTTCCGGGCTTTCCGTGTGTCTGCAGGTATTTGCGTGCGCCGAAGGGAAAGGACTGCACCCGGAGCCTTATTTGCTCGCCAAAACGGCACAGGGCGGTATCGCGCTCCTTTTGGCCGAGGGATATCTGCGCCTGTGCTCCCCCGCGCTGACTCCAACACAAAGCGTAGAGAGTATCGCCACCGTCACAAGATCCCCGTTACTCCTCGTGTTTCTCGTCTATCTTGTCTTTCTTGCCGTGTGGCACGTGCTGACAAGAAAAAAGGCACCCGAACGGGTGCCGTAATCTATCAGAAAAACGCTACTCTTTTCGTAACCGTAACTGTTTTAAAAAAGAAAAGAGGGGACGTTTCCGTCCCCTTTTTGCGATCAAGCGTCCTGCTTGATAACTTCTTTTCCGTCGTAAGAGCCGCATGCCTTGCATACGCGATGAGCGAGAACGTACTCGCCGCACTTTGCGCACTTGACCATGCCGGGCATCTCGAGCTTAGAGTTGTTGGAGCGACGCTTATCTCTGCGAGCGCTGGAAACCTTTTTCTTCGGAACTGCCATTTTTACCTACACCTCCTTGGGTTTGCGTTGTTTATTATACTATTGTTTTTCTTCTTTGTCAAGCCAGTTTTTCAAAACTGCCAGTCGCGGATCGATCTCCTTTGTGGGACAACCGCAATCGCCCTCACGAAGCGGCTTTCCGCATTTGGGGCAAAGCCCGGGGCAATCCTCGTCACAAAGCAATCGCATCGGGAAGGAAATCAAAAGTTCTTCACGAAGCGGCTCGTCCACGTCCAGTTTTCCGTCCCGTATCATCACGTAGGAATCAATGTTCTCCTCGAGTTGTTCCTCGGAAATGGTTCCTTCTGCGGCGACCGTGCGCTCGAAATCCAGGGTGAATACCCCTTCGACGGGTGCCAGGCAACGCGCGCACTGTCCGAGATACGGCAAGGTGGCCGTCAGATGCAGGCGCATATAGCCCGCGTCGTCGGTCAGCATACCCTGTACCTTGGCATTTTCGGGGAAGGTAACGTCAAGCACAGGTTCTGGCGTGAGCTCATAGGCAATCTCCATTTGCGTGATCTCACCGCGCAGAATGGGCCCCATATTCAAGACCATAACCTCGCCTCCTCCACTCGAATATACGGGTTGCGGAAAAAGCAACACATAATATTATAATCAAACCCCTTGAAAAAGTCAAGGGTTTTTCTGAACTTTTTTCATAAAAAAAGCGTTTTTTGATTTTTTTCACGAAAAGTGCCGCATACCGCTTCTTTTTTTGCCGTTGGCCCCCCATTTTGTGCCAAATTGTGCTATAATAAGGCGTGAAGAATCCAAGGAGGTACGCACGCCTATGACTGCGATCCTGACCGCTCCACAAATGCAGCGCGCCGATGCCGACACCATCGCATCGGGCACGCCCTCGCGCACGCTGATGGAACGCGCCGCCCTTGCCGCGCTGGACGTTCTTTTTGAAAAATTCGACACCGCGAACGTACTGTTTTTGTGCGGCGGCGGAAACAACGGGGGCGACGGTTTTGCCATGGCTCGCTTTTTCTTTGAAAAAGCGGGGTGTGCAAACGTCTGTTATCTCGGCGCGAAAACCGCCAACGGACAACCCGACGTCACCCGCATGAGCGAAGGGTGCGCCGAGCAATACGCGCTCCTGCCTTGCGGCGTGCGCTTTTGGGACACGCCCGTGCTTACCCGTGTAACGGCGGTGGTGGACGCGATCTTCGGCATCGGCCTCTCCCGCTCCATCACGGGTGAGATCGCCGAAGTGATCGGTGCCGTGAACGCCGCAGGAATCCCTGTACTGGCGGTAGATATGCCCAGTGGCGTGGACGCCGCAAGCGGTGCGATCCTCGGTACGGCCATGCGCGCCGCGCACACGGTCACCATGACGGCGTACAAGTACGGACAGTGGCTCTATCCCGGAGCTTCGCTTTGTGGCGAGATCACCGTGGCCGATATCGGCATCAAGCTCCCCGAAAACACAGGACACCTACTGGACAAAAACGATCTTGACACCCTCCCCGTACGCCCCGCCCGTGCGCACAAGGGCACGTTTGGCCGCGTGCTGATCATCGGCGGCTCGGTGGGCATGAGCGGCGCGGGGTATCTGGCGGCAAAAGCCGCTTACCGCACGGGCGCGGGGCTTGTAGAGATCTTCGCGCCGCAGGCAAACCGCGTGATCTATCAGGTTCAACTGCCCGAAGCGCTGTTGTCGCTCTACAACCCCGATGCGCTCGATGAGGGTGCACTGCGTGCCGCCGTGGCGCGTGCTGACGCGATCGCGATCGGTATGGGACTTCGGTGCGGCGCACTGACCGCACAACTCCTTCAAACCGTTTTGCAATCCGCCACCGTACCGCTTCTGCTTGACGCCGACGCACTGAACGAACTGGCGGCACAGCCCGCATTGCTTGCCGTCCTGCAAAACTATCCGCACCGCAAGGTCATCACACCGCATCTTGGCGAGATGAGCCGCCTTGCGGGAAAGCCGATCTCCGAGATCGCAAAAGATCTCACGAGTGCCGCCTCGCACATGGCGAAGTTGCTGAACGCCACCGTGGTGCTCAAGGACGCGCGCACCGTGATCTGCGAGGGCGATGATCTGTGGATCAACCGCTACGGGAACAACGGCATGGCAACGGGCGGCAGTGGCGACGTACTTGCGGGCGTGATCGCGGCGCTGCTTGCAACTGGTGACGAACAAGCGGCCGCACACGGCGTGCTCGCGCACGCGCTCGCGGGCGACGCCGCGCGCGAGCGAACGGGCGCACACGGGCTGATGGCAAGCGACATCATCGAAGGCCTTTGTCAGATCCTGCCTTGATTCGCATTTTTCTCTTATTTCCAGATTTTATCTCAAATTTTCCAATTTTTAAATTTGCAATTTTCAATTTTTGTTTTTATTTGTCAAAAAAGGAAGAAGATCGGGTGCAAACACACCCGATCTTCTTTTATACCTTGCTTTTTCTCAAACGGATCGCAGATACGATCAGATACAACACGGCAAGACCGATCAGCGCCCAACCGAAAATGGCACACATCAACCGTTCCGCCTCGGTGATCAGCACCGCAAACAGAAAACCGCCAAGCAGACACTTTGGAAGTTCAAAACGAAGTTGTCTTTGATTCCTTGCTACCACCAGGCAAGCGATCGGCAACACCAGCGCGTAGAGCACAAGCAAGTACGGCATGGGTGCGGCATCGCGCGGAAGGAACACAAACAACACGCCCAAAACGATCTGCGCCAATGCGAGCACAAGTGCAACGGGGGCACTGCGACTGTGCTTGCAAAGTGCACTGACCGAAACCCAAAGGAGCGGCAGGGCCACGGCCACGGCGCCAAATCCCATCACGATGAGCAAAACGTCAAACAGTTCTGTGGCGTACGCCCGCGCCAGGAGTGCGAGTGTACCAAGGGCACTGAACACTGCCGCGGTGGCCAGGACCCGTACCCAATCGTATATTCTGTATCTGTTCATATCACTCCACCTTACGTTTCAGATATGCCACCACTGCAGGGGCAAGCAGATCCTCGGCGGCCTCTCCCTTTGAAAGCAATTCACGCACGCGCGTGGAAGAAACCGCTTCATAGTCATCGGCGGCTTGCATGAACACCGTTTTGGCACGCGGATTGCGCTCCAGATTGTATGCCGCCATTTTCTCCTCATAGGCGCGATCCCGCTCGTTTCGCACACCCTTGACGATCACGTCGGCACCAAGGCGGTCAAACAGATCCACCAAAAGCCCCGTGTCGCTCACCACCGCCACGTCGGGCAGACCAGCGAGCGTGAGTTTTGCCATCTCGGTGCGCTCCTCAAGCGTATAGGTATAATTTTTCTGATCATTGATCAGCACGGCCACCGTGACCTTATCATAGTACGCGCGTGCGCGCTTGATAATATCCAGATGTCCCAGCGTCATCGGGTCAAAGCTCCCGGGAATGAGGGCATGACTCATACGTACTCCTTTCGTAGCCGCACGGGAGTCGAACACGTAAGCCCTGCGGCAATAAATTTTCGCGGCTTTCGCCGCGTCAAGTCTTGAAAAGTCCGCACTTGTCTGCGCCTTGCCACGGCAAAATCCATCAACAATTTATTTGCCGAATGGCGCTTCGCGGTCTTACGGGAATAGATTTTTTGCAAGGCGAGCCAAATTTTTCTAAGAATATGCGGATATTTAAGAAAAATTCGGCGATGCATTGCGGAAAAGATATCCCGTAGGCAAGAGGGAGTGATCCGAACTCGGCTTTGAAGGGCAAATCGACGTACGTGCTTCGGTAAATTTCCTTGCAATATCCGCATATTGCCGCGAAAATTTATCTTGTCCGTCCTGCCGATTTGCCCCTTCAAAACTCTTCGACCCCAAAGCTTTGATTTTTGTGTGATTT
>JAZSGQ010000022.1:0-35285 GCA_045532805.1 Eubacteriales bacterium | reverse complement strand
TGGGGGGGCCACAGGCTCAAAAAGAAAAAACCCCGGCGCCCCACCCCACGTCTTTTTTGTAACCCGATAAACAAAGGAAAAAAGCAAACAAAAAACGAGGTTGTAGGGACAGGCGTCCTCGACTGTCCGTGAAAGACGATCAACAAAGTCATAGCCGCCGTTTTTGGTTTCAACTCAATCCTCTTCGGGGTCGTTGAAGTAGTCCTTGTCGAAAAACTCGGATAAGGTGATGCCCGCACCCTCGCAAAACCGTTTTACGGTGATCACCTTTGAGCACTGCGTTCTTCCCTTGATCAAATCGTAGATTGCCGAGGGTGACATACCGCCGCTCAACGCGATATCACACACGTTGCTGTTGCGTTCTTCGCAAATCTCCTCTATCCTCTTGACGATAGCATCGTTCAATTTCATAGCGCTCGCCTCCCATCTAATTGTGGAGTTCCACAATTATTATAGGAAAATGCAAAAATTTTATCTCGTGGAGTTCCACGATATTGACAAAGTTTTTGCGCGGCGTTATAATGTATTTGCTACATCGTGGAATTCCACGAAAACAAGAGGTGCAATATGACGATTACCTTTGCGGGGCACTCCCTTGTTCCTTCAAGCGGCAAGGCAAAAGAAGTGGTGAAAGAGCAACTACGAATTCGTATTGCGAGTGCCGAGTCTGTGATTTGCTATCTTGGCGGGTACGGCGATTTTGATGAAATTTGCGCTCGTGCGTGCAGAGAACTAAAGAAAGAACGTGGCGGGATCGAACTTGTGTATGTCACGCCCTATATGAACTTGCATGAGCAGAGTAAAATAAAGGAGATGCAGAGCCGTGGCTTGTACGATGCGTACTTATATCCACCGATTGAAGATACGCCTTTGAGATTTGCGATATCGAAGAGAAATGAATGGATGATGACCAAAGCCGATCTGGTTATTTCATACGTGTGTCGCAGTTACGGCGGCGCGTACAGATCACTACAAGTGGCAAGGCGGGCGGGAAAGGAAATTATAAACGTTTGCGATTTTCTCCCGTAGTTCAAAACAAAGAGAGCAGAGAGTGTCGGAACTCTCTGCTTTTCTTTTTATGATTTTTACTACCATAACCCACAGACAATGTGCATTTGTGTTGTATTGCGCGCGCGTTGGAAACGGCGCGAAGATCGTCAAAAAACACCATGAATTTTATATAATTGCACCAAACAGACAAAATGCGACTTTAAAACTGGAAAATAAAATCTAAAAACTGGAACGAAATTCGACGCGAAAAAGTGAAGCAACAAAAAAATCCGCCGATGTGAAAAAAATATTTGCAAATCTGCATATAGTATGATATAATTATAAAGTAAGTCCAAAACGCGCCGCGCAGGCGCGTACATGGCGCATAGCAGTGCATACGCGTATGCACACACGAATACATACGGCCGCTTGCGGCCTTTCGATATAGGTGGAATATGAATCAGTTGTTTGAACGCGTCTTCGGCGCTTCGCCCAAGACCTTCTTTGCCGAGCCCCTTGCCCAGTTCGGTTGGCGGGATGCTCTGGATATTTTATTGCTGGCACTCCTTTTCTTTGCGGTCTACCGCTACGTGCGCGACCGCCGCGCGGGCAGACTGCTCGTGGGTGTGGGCCTGCTGGTGGCCTTTTATATCGCCAGTGACCTCTTGGATATGTACGCCACGCGCTACCTGTTTGGTAACTTCTTCGGCTACAGTCTGATCGTAGTGGCGATCATCTTCCAGCCCGAACTGCGCGCGCTTCTGGAGCGTGCTGGCACCGTTTCCTTCCGACGCCTCAAGAACATCGGCATCGGTACCGAGTCGCGTAGCCGTGCACTGCTCACCCAAGCCGCGCTGGACGAGATCATTCTCGCCGCCAAGCATATGTCCTTTTCCAAGACGGGGGCTCTGATTGCCATCGAGCGCTCGATCAAGATCGGCGAGTATGCCCAGTCGGGCACGGTGCTCAACTCGGACGTGAGCGCCCGCCTTCTGCAAACCATTTTCTTCAATATGACGCCCCTGCACGACGGCGCCGTGATCATTCGTGACGGCCGCGTGTTCGCCGCAGGTTGCAATCTGCCCCTGACGCAGAATACCGAGCCGATCAAGGATCTCGGCACCAGACACCGCGCGGCGGTGGGCGCGTCCGAGGACAGTGACGCCGTGGTCATCGTGGTGTCGGAGCAAACGGGTATCATCTCGCTTGCCTGCAACGGTGAACTGATCCGCAACCTCACGTCCGTGTCGTTGCGCAGACACTTAGCGGAACTGCTCGGTATGCAGAAGAACCAGAATCAGAATCGAGAAGAGGGAACGAAATGAAGGAGAACGATATCTTACGAAAGAGCAACAGGGTCGAGGACACCGACGAGGTCGTGAGCCGCGCCCCGCACCGCCACTGGGATCTGCTTGTGGCTCTTATGTGCATTCTGCTCGCGTTTGTGGTATGGCTGTGCGTGATGAACGCACGCAGCACCGACCTGATTGCCGTGCGTGTCAAGGACCCCGCCGACGGCCTTGTATATGAACTTTCGGTGGATTCCTTGGAGGTCGAGGGCGTCACGGTAGCGGTCAAGCGCGCCAAGGCGATCCTTGTTGAAGTGCCCGCAACGGTGGGAGAATACATGATCACCGCCGAGCAGATCCTGCTCCCCGAGGGAGTGAATCTCACGAGCACGCCGAACGTGAAGGTCACGGTGAGGGCAAAGTGAGGGTCACGCATCAGGCATTCCTTCTGCGCGATATCCGCGTGCCCTTCGATGCCCCCGAGGCCGAGGCATTTCAAATAGCAAGAACGAAAATGAAGCGCGTGGGCATCTCGCCTGCGGGGCTTCATTTTCGCGTTTATAAAAAGTCGCTTGACGCGCGGCGGCGCGACGCGATCCTGGCGGTCTTGACCGTGCTGGCGGAATCGCCCGCACCTGTTGCCGTGGACGAACGTGCCCTTGCGAAGGCGGGCATCGTCCCCTTTGCGCACGTGATGCCTTGCTTCGAGCAGGGCAGTGAAGCGCTTTCGGCTCCCCCCGTTGTGGTGGGTATGGGCCCCGCAGGGCTCTTTGCCGCGCTCGCTCTTGCCGAGCAGGGATATCACCCCGTGATCATCGACCGCGGTGACGGCGTGGCGGCGCGTGCCGCCGCCGCCGAGCGTTTTCGCACCGAGGGCGTGCTGGACACCGAGTCGAACATTCAGTTCGGCGCGGGCGGTGCGGGTACGTTTTCGGACGGCAAACTCGTCACGCGCGTGGGCGATCCGCTCTGTAACTACGTGCTCTCGCGTCTGGTGGAATTCGGCGCACCGAGCGAGGTGTTGACGCGCGCCAAGCCCCACGTGGGCACCGATATTCTGCGCGTGGTAGTGGACAATATTCTCTCACGCATCGAGGAACTCGGCGGTAGAGTGCTCTACCGCACCCGCCTTGAGGATATCCGCGAGCGCACCGATTCGCTCACGTTGGTGACAAACGGCGGTGAGTTGGAGGCGGGCGTTTTGCTCCTGGCCATCGGTCACAGTGCGCGCGATACATTTGATATGCTCGCACGTCGCGGGCTTGCGATGTGCGTCAAGCCCTTCTCCGTGGGTGTCCGTATCGAGCATCTGCGTGAGGATATCGACCGCGCACTTTACGGCGCGGCGGCGGGTCACCCGGCACTGGGCCCCGCGGAATATACGCTTTCCGACACCACGCACGGGCGTGGCGTTTACACGTTTTGTATGTGCCCCGGCGGTGAGGTCGTGGCCGCCGCCTCCGAGGAGGGCGGCGTGGTCGTGAACGGTATGAGTGAGCACGCCCGTGCAGGGCGCAACTCCAATGCCGCCGTGGCTGTTACCGTCACGCCCGCCGACGTGGGCGAGAGTATCGAGGGTGCGATCGCCTTCCAGCGCGGTATTGAACGCGCGGCCTTCCTTTCGGGTGGCGGCAACTATGTGGCGCCCGTGCAGACCGTGGGAGATTTCCTGGACGGTACTGCGGGCACGGCGCCCACGCGCATTCAGCCCACCTACGGTGGCGGACGGGTGCGCACGGCCGATCTGCACGGCGTTCTGCCGCCCTTCGTGTGCGAGGACCTGGCGCGCGGTCTTGTATCCTTTGACAAAAAACGGCACGGCTTTGCCGTGTGCGATGCGGTGCTCACGGGTGCCGAAACGCGCACCTCGTCCCCCGTGCGGATCCTGCGCGGCGAGGCGCTCACGGCCCTCGGTCACCCGCGCATCTACCCTGCGGGCGAGGGTGCGGGGTATGCGGGCGGCATCACGAGCGCGGCGCTGGACGGCTTGCGCGTTGCGATGGCCGTCACGAAGCGCTATCGCCCCGATTGAATCAGCAAAAAAACGAAAGGAGGTGGCCCTGTGGCACGAAACGGTAAGGAAAAAGTATGGGTACTGCGCGATGCGGACAAGGCACCCGCCGAAGCAGTTGCGACACTCGCACGTGAGATGGGGCTCTCTCCCATTACGGCGCGTCTTCTGTACCACAGAGGGTATCGCACCCCCGAGGCAGTCACGCGCTTTTTATCCTGTGCGGACACGCTCTTCCACAGCCCCTTTTTGCTTTGCGACGTGGAGCGCGCCGTGGCGCGTATTCTGCGGGCGCTTGAGGCAAAGGAAAAGATCGTCATTTACGGCGATTACGATGTGGACGGTGTGACTTCCGTGACGCTGTTGTATCTGTACCTGAAGGGGAAGGGTGCGGATATCGATTACTATATCCCCAGCCGTTCGGGCGAGGGCTACGGCCTCTCGGTCGCGGCCATTGACAAACTGGCCGAGAGCGGTGTGACCTGCGTGATCACCGTGGATACGGGTATCACCGCCTGCGAGGAGACCGAATATGCACGCACACGGGGCATTGATATGGTCATCACCGATCACCACGAATGTCGCGCCGTGTTGCCGAATGCCGCCGCCGTGGTCAATCCCCACCGCCCGGATTGCCCCTATCCCTTCAAGGAACTCGCGGGCGTCGGTGTGGTCTTCAAACTGGTGGCGGCCATCGAATGTACCCTGGGCGCCGCGCGCGGCGAGAGCGAGATCGACGGCGTGCGCCGCGTGGCAAACGAATACGCCGACCTCGTGGCGATCGGCACGATCGCGGACGTGATGCCCATTACGGACGAGAACCGACTCATCGTGACGCTCGGCTTAAAACTCGTGGAAAAAACAGAGCGCGCGGGGCTTGCGGCCCTTGTGGCAGAGGCCTCGGCCCCCGCGGGTGGCGGCACGGCAAGGAAGAGAGCGATCACGTCCTCCTTCATCGGCTTTGGTCTTGCCCCCCGCATCAACGCGGCAGGGCGTATGTGTGACGCTTCGCTCGCCGTAGAACTGTTACTGTGCGAGGATCACGACCGTGCGCGCGTGCTCGCCGCGCAACTGTGCGAGATCAACCGCGCAAGGCAGTCCGAGGAAAACAAGATCGCCGAGCAGGCACTCTCGCGCATCGAGGAGAGTTTTGACCCCGAGCGCACACGCGTGCTGGTGCTGGGCGACGATCACTGGCGACAGGGCATCATCGGCATCGTGTCCTCGCGTATCACCGAGCGCTATGGTCTGCCCTCCATTCTCGTGTCCTTTGAGGGTGAGAACGATCCCTCCCCCGACGATCTCGGCAAGGGATCGGGACGCAGTGTCAAGGGTATGAATCTGGTGGAGGCGCTCACCGCGTGTGAGGATCTGCTCGTCAAATTCGGCGGACACGAACTCGCCGCAGGCCTTACCGTGCGCCGCGATCAACTGGACGCCTTCCGGCGGCGCATCAATGAGTTTGCCGCAGCGCATCTGCCAAACGGCGGCGTGGCGGCACACATCGAGGCGGATATGGAACTCGCGCCCCGCGACGTCACCGTACCGCTGGCCGAGGAACTCGCCCGTCTTGAGCCCTTTGGCATCGGCAACCCCGTGCCGCACTTCGTGTTGCGCAATATGACGGTCGAGCGCATCACGGAACTGGGCGGCGGCAAACACTTAAAACTTCAACTGGGCAGGGACGGCGTTTGCCTTGTGGCGATGCTGTTCTCCACCACGCGCGCGCAGTTCTCCTGCACGGAGGGCGACCGTGTGGACGTACTGGGCACGGTGGGCGTCAATGAATTCCGCAATATCCGCACCGTTCAACTGATCCTGCAGGATTATAAGCGGATCAGCGACGGGGCGGAGTACGAGGCGAACGTCCGCGCACGCTACCTGGCTGTCCGTGCGGGCGGTACGCACAGCGCCGAGGAAAACTTTGTCCCCGTGCGCGACGATTTTGCCCACGTGTATACGATCCTTCGCCGCGAGTTCAGACAGGGTAGGGACACCTTCCCCGTGCGTCAGTTGTTGGCTATGATCAATACCGCACGAGAGGAGTCCGTTCACTACGTCAAACTCAAGTACATTTTAGAGGTCTTTCACGAGTTGCGCATCTGCGGCGTGGAGGAACTGGAAGACGACGTGTACCGTTTTGATATTTTCTTCAACGCCTCTAAGGCCAGCATCGAGAAATCCGCGATCCTGCGGCGTTTGAAGTCCCAGATGACAAGAGGAATTTGATATGTCTAACGAAACTCATACCGACATCGAGCGCCTGTTTGAGGTGCTGGAGGCAACGGTCACTCACTATAATCTCGACAAGATCCGCGCCGCCTATGACTATGCCGCGCTCTTGCACGAGGGGCAGTTCCGCCAGAGTGGCGAGCCCTATATTTCTCACCCCATTGCCGTCGCAGAGATCGCCGCGTCCCTGGGGCTTGATTCGGACGCGATCTGCGCCGCACTCCTGCACGATACGGTGGAGGACTGCGCGGACAAGACCAATTTAAAAGAGATCGAAAAGCGCTTCGGCGCGGACGTGGCACTGATTGTGGACGGCCTGACCAAGATCGTGATGCTGCAGATCGAGGATAAGGAAGAGGGACACATCGAGACGTTGCGCAAGATGCTGCTTGCGATGTCCCGTGACGTGCGCGTCATCTTCATCAAACTCTGTGACCGACTCCACAATATGCGCACGCTGGACGCCAAGTCCGAGGCCAAACAGCGCACCACGGCTCTGGAAACGATGCACATCTACGCACCGCTGGCGCACCGCCTCGGTATGCAGCGTATGAAGCAGGAACTGGAGAACATCAGTCTGCGATATCTCGACCCGTATGGCTACTATGAGGTCAAAGAGGACATCGAATCCAAGTACGGCAGACACACCGATTTTGTGGAGCATATCCGCCACGAGATCAGCGAAAAGATGCGGGAAAACAAGATCGATTTCACGCTGGAAGGCCGTATCAAGTCGGTGTACAGTATCTACAAGAAGATGTACACCCAGAACAAGAGTTTTGACGAGATCTACGATTTCTACGCCCTTCGTATCATCGTGAGTAACGAGTTGGAGTGCTACACCGCGCTGGGTCTCATTCACGAGATGTACAACTCCATGCCCGGTCGCTTCAAGGACTATATCTCCACCCCCAAGCCCAACCTCTACCGCTCGCTCCACACCACCGTGATCGGCCGTTACGGTATCCCCTTTGAAGTGCAGATCCGTACGCGCGAGATGCACCAGGTGGCAGAGTACGGTATCGCCGCGCACTGGAAATATAAGTCGGGCGCGCAGAGCAAAGAGGATATGGACAAGAAACTCGAGTGGGTCTCGCGCCTGATTGAAAGCGAGGGCGAGGCACGCGATCCCGACGAGTTTATGAACGTCTTTAAGACCGACGTTTTCCAGGACGAGACCTTCGTCTTTACTCCCAAGGGTGACGTGATCACCCTGCCCCAGGGTGCCACCGTGATCGACTTTGCCTACGCCATTCACTCGGCAGTGGGCAACAAGATGGTGGGTGCCAAGATCAACGGTATGATCGTGCCCATCGACCGCGTGCCGCGCAACGGTGAGATCGTGGAGATCCTCACCTCTGGCTCGTGTAAGGGTCCCAGCCGCGACTGGCTGAATATCGTCAAGACGGGCGAGGCACGCGCCAAGATCCGTCAGTGGTTCAAAAAGGAAAAGCGCCCCGAGAATATCCAGGTGGGACGCGCGCAGATCGACCTGGAATGCAAGAAGTTCGGTCGATCTGCGACCGAGGCACAGCGCGCCGAAGTGGTCGCGGCCCTTGCCGCCCGTCTCGGGTACGCTTCCTCGGACGATCTGTATAACATCATCGGTTACGGGGGGCTCACTGTCTCCAAGGTCATCACGCGCTTGCGCGAGGAGTTCGACAAGGTGGTGCGCCCCGAGGAAAAGGAGGCCGCCCCCATACTGCTGGCCGAGCAGGTGCAAGTCGCTCCCACGCCCCGCAATATCCGCCATAACAGCGGTATCGTGGTGGACGGTGAGCGCGGCTGTGCTGTGAAGTTTGCCAAGTGCTGTAACCCGTTGCCGGGGGACGGCGTCATCGGCTTTATCACCAAGGGCTTCGGTATCTCGATCCATAAGGTCGACTGCCCCAACGTCGAGACGGGTATGAAAAAACTGGAGGACGCCGACCGTTGGGTGGAGGCGCACTGGGAGAACGGTGGCAACACGCGCGGCGCGGACGTATACGAGGCACTCGTGCAGATCCACGCCTATTCAAGTCTGACGATCCTGGCAGACATCACCATGGCACTGGCCGATATGAAGGTGTTGCTCTTGCAGATCAATACGCAAAAGAAAAACGATGGCCGTATGGTCATCAACCTCAAGATCAGTTGCAAAAACGTGGATCATTACCACTCGATCGTGTCGCGCCTGAAGAACCTCAATGACGTGATCGCCATCGACAGAGGTTACTCATGATCGCCGTACTGCAACGCGCCGCCGCGGCCTCGGTGGCAGTAGAGGGAAAGACCGTCGGTACCATTGAAAAGGGACTGCTCGTGCTCCTTGGCGTCGGCGAGGAGGATACCGAGCAGGACGCCGAACTGCTTGCCGCCAAGGTGGCAAAATGCCGCATTTTCACCGATGAGAACGATAAGATGAATCTGTCGGTGCAGGACGTGGGCGGCGGCGTGCTGGTGGTGTCGAATTTTACGCTTCTGGCCAATTACCGTCGCGGCAACCGCCCCGATTTTATGGGCGCCGCGGCACCCGAGCGCGCCAATGCGCTCTACGTGTATTTTACGGAACTGATGCGCCGTGAGGTCGCACACGTGGCAACGGGTGAGTTCGGTGCACACATGGAGATCGACCTGTGCGCCGACGGCCCCATCACCATCGTGATGGACAGCAACGTGCTCAAACAACCGAAAAAAGGAGTGACCCGATGAAATTATATATCACGGGCGATGTCAATGAATATTACGTGCAGACGCTTTGCATGATCTTTTTCCCGGGTGAGAAATTCTCGCCCGATGCGGAGGAAGAGGGCGCGCCTGTACTGTATTTGGAAACCTCTGAGGACGAGAGCGGCGTGACCGCGCGCGCGCGCCTTCTGTATCGCGGCAAGGAGACCGCCGCCGAGCGCGTGGTGGAGTGGGGAACGGAAGAGTGCCGTGACCGCATTCGCAAGATCGCCATTGGCTACGTGGTGCTGGGCGCCGCGGGCGAAATGATGCACTACCGCCCCTCCTGGGGTATGCTCACGGGCGTGCGCCCCTCCAAGGTCGCCATGGAACTTCTGTTGCGCGGACATTCCAAAACGCAGACAAGAAAATTGCTCTCGGGCAACTATATGGTACTGCCCAAAAAGGCGTCGCTTGCCATTGACGTGGCGTTGCGAGAGCGCGAGATCATCGGCTCGCCCGATCTTCGCGATTGCAGTATCTATATCTCGATCCCGTTCTGCCCCACGCGGTGTAGTTATTGCTCCTTCGTGTCCTACACGTCCAAGCGATTGCTCTCGCTGATCCCCGACTATCTCACGCTGTTGTGTGAGGAGGTGCGGCGCAAGTTCGCTACTGTGCGGGAACTCGGCCTGCGCGTGCTCACCGTCTATATCGGCGGAGGCACGCCCACCATTCTCACGGCCGAGCAACTCCGCGTACTGCTTTCCACCGTGGCAGAGTGCACGGACGTCGGCGCGTTGCGTGAGTTTACGCTGGAGTCGGGCCGTCCCGACACCATTGATGCGGAAAAAATGGCGGTGGCCGCCGCCTATGGCGTCACGCGCGTGTGCGTCAACCCCCAGACGCTTTGCGAGGAGGTCTTGCACGGCGTGGGACGCTGTCACAGCGTGGAGGATTTTTACCGCGCGTATGATATTGCGCGCCGCTCGGGCATAGATTGTATCAATACCGATTTGATCGTAGGTCTGCCGGGCGACGATTTCAACGCCTTTTCCAATACCTTTGATGAGATCATGCGCCTCTCTCCCGAGAACGTCACGGTGCACACCTTCTGTGTGAAGAAGTCTGCCGAGATCCTGCGCGAGGGCAAGCGCGTGTATAATCTGCGCGGCGGTGACGCAGGCAAATGCGTGGACTATTCCCAGATCCGTGCCATGGAGGAGGGCTACGTGCCCTACTATATGTACCGCCAGAAGAATATGGTAGGCAACTATGAAAACGTGGGCTTCGCCAGGGAAGGGAAGGAGTGCCTTTACAACATCTATATGATGGAGGAGGTACACTCGATCTTCGCGGCAGGTGCGGGCGCCGTCACCAAACTGGTGGATTACGCCGCACCCGACAGTGGCAAGAAGCATATCATTCGCCGTTTGTTCAATCCCAAATACCCCTATGAGTATCTGGAATCCGACGGCGGTGCCGCCCATACGGACGCGATCACGGAATTTTATCGGGAACGGGGACTGTAGGCAAATCCGAAACACCACGGTAGGGGCGAACTGTGTTCGCCCGCGGGCGTTCGCAGAATGCCCCTACGGCTAGGCACAAGCACCCCGCCCGACAAGGGAGTGATCCGATCTGTCGCAGTGTGGGGCAAATGAAAAGAAAACCTTACTTGGGGGCGTGCTGGTCTTGATGCCGGCCGCCCTCATGACCAAATTGGTGGGACTTGTCTACAAGATCCCACTGCTCTCGGTGGTCGGCGTTGAGGGTATGGCCTATTTCCTCGCCGCCTACCACGTGTACGCGGTGCTGTTCGTGCTCTCGTCCACGGGCCTGCCCACGGCGCTCTCGTTGCAGATCGCGCGGGCGCGCGCAACGGGCGACACGGGTAGCGTATCGCGCGTGCTCGGTGTGGCGATGCTGCTGTTTCTCGGCATCGGTGCCGTGGGCACGCTCCTTTTGTGGTCGCTTGCCGAGAGGGTCTCTCTGGCGATCGCCATGCCGCGTGCCGCGCTCGCCATCAAAGCCATAGCGCCCGCGCTCTTCCTTTCGACCTTCGTGGGCGCCGCCAAGGGCTATTTTCAAGGGCACAGCCGTATGGGTGCCACGGCCCTTTCTGAGGTGCTGGAGGCACTGGGAAAACTGTGCTTCGGGCTGGCTTTTTCGCATCTTGCACGTCGCGCGGGGCGCGACGTGCAAGAGGTGGCCGCCGCGGCCATTTTCGGCATCACGCTGGGACTTTTCCTGTCCGCTATAGTGCTGGCGATTCTGCTCGTGCAGGATCGATGGTGTGCCGCGCGGGGGAAAACGGTGTGCGTGCCTTTGCCCGCGCGCCGCACGGTCACCGCCGAACTTTTGCGCGTGGCACTCCCCGTCACCGTCAGTTCGTCGGTGATGAGCATTGTGAGTCTGGTCGATACCGCCCTGATCTCCTCGCGCTTGCAAGCGGCGGGCTTCGCCGAGAACGTGGCGCACGCGATGTACAGCAGTTACGGCAATCTCGCCATACCGCTTTACAATCTGGTGCCCGCTCTGCTGCAGCCCATCACGCTATCGCTTATGCCCCTGTACGCCACGGCTACGGCGGGCGGGGACGAAACACGCCGTGAGGAGACCTGGCGCACCGCCGTGCGTATCGTGACGCTGGTTTGCGTGCCCGCGGCCCTTGGGCTCTCGCTTTTTGCAAAGCCACTGCTTTTGCTCGTGTTCGGGGGGCAGGAGACCGCCGTGGACGTGGCGGCCCCCTTGCTCTCACTCCTGTCCATCGCCGTGTTACCCGCGGGACTCATGACACTGATGAGCACGGCGTTGCAGGCCACGGGGCACGAGCGCTTGCCCGTGATCGCCGCAGGCGTGGGTGGTGCTGTGAAACTGCTCACGGAGTGCCTGCTGCTCACCCTTCCGCCGATCTATTTGCACGCCGCGCCCCTCAGTACGGTTTTCTGCACCGTCACGGTACTTGTGATCGAATGGGTGGCGCTTGCGCGCACCCTTGGTACGCCGCCGCTTTCGCCGCAGGATCTCCTGCGCCCGCTTGGCGCCGCACTCCCTGCGATGCTCGTGGGTGTGGGCACGTACGCGCTTGCTTTGCGGTATTTGCCCGCGCGCTACGCCATACTGCCCGTGCTTGCCGCCGTGCTCGTCACGTTTTTCCCGCTCGCACTGCGTCTTGGTGCCGTGGGTCGGGAGGATCTGCTTTCGCTCCCGTTTGGTGCGCGTGCGGTGCCGTGGCTTGAAAAATTGAAACTTTTAAAAGGAAGTATAGAAGATGACGCGAGACGAAAAAATGCAGAATATTCTGCAAAAACAAGCATATAACGCCGACGATCTGGTTACGATAGTAGAACTGCTTCGCGGCGAGGGCGGTTGTCCCTGGGACAGGGAACAGACGCATCAGTCGATCCGCAACGAGTTTATCGAGGAGACCTACGAGGTCATCGAGGCGATCGACAAGGGCGATGCGGCACTCTTGCGCGAGGAACTGGGCGACGTGCTGTTGCAGGTGGCCATGCACGCGCAAATGGAGCGCGAGGAGGGCAGATGCACCTTTGACGATATCGCCAACGACATTTGCCTGAAAATGATCCACCGCCACCCGCACGTATTTGGCAGCGTACAGGCGGATACCAGTGACGAGGTGCTCAAAAACTGGGAAGTCATCAAGAGCGAGGAAAAGAGCAGAAAGACCGTCACGGATAAACTCAACTCGATCCCGCGCCAGTTGCCCGCGCTGATGCGCGCCGTAAAGGTGGGCAAAAAAGCCGCGGTACTGGATTTTCCCCATGCCGAATCCGTTGCGTGTAAGGTAGAGGAGGAACTCGCCGAGGTGCGTGCCGCCGTGGCCGCGGGCGATGCCGCTCTGATTGAGGAGGAGATCGGGGATCTTTTGCTCAGTGTAGCGAGCCTTGCGCGCCATTTGCACGTGGACGCAGAGCAGGCACTCACGAATGCGACCGACAAGTTTATCACACGCTTTTCCGCGGTGGAAAAGGCGGTTGCCGAGCGGGGTGCGACCATGGACGCCGTCGATGCCGCAACCCTTGATGAAATCTGGGAAAATTTGAAAAAAGTTGACGAATTTTGGTAAAAACTTTGACACAGGTATTGATTTTCTGTGTATGATGTGGTAAAATATATACAACGAATGGGAATTTTGTCATTTCCTATCGTCTAAATTAACGAAAGGATGTATTTCACATGAACAAAGCAGAACTTATCCAGGCTGTTGCCGAGAAGAGCGGTCTCAACAAGAAACAGGCGGAGGCTGCACTTGCTGCTGTTCTTGACTCCGTAAAGGACGCCCTTAAGGCTGGCGAAAAGGTTGCACTTGTTGGCTTCGGTACCTTCTCCGTGAAGGAGCGGGCTGCGAGAATGGGCAAGAACCCCCAGACCGGTGCTGCTATCGAGATTGCCGCTTGCAAGGCTCCTGCCTTCACTGCAGGCAAGGCTCTCAAGGACGCCATTCAATAAAAAGTCGCGGCGGGGTGACCCGCCGCCTTTTTTTAGGGAAAGGAGAATTGATTATGACAATAAAGAAGACTTATTATAAAGGCCATGCGGGCTATTATTTCGAACTGATCGAATACAGCACGGGCGCAGAATGTTCCGTATACGGTAAGGATTGCCGTTGCAAGGAATTTCTGAAGGGTGCTGACAAAAACGAGATCAACGACACGCTCCTGGATTGCTTTACCTTTGGCGGTCTTTATGATGACGAGATCATCGAGAGCGTGCATTCCTACACCGAGTTGATGGATTTCATAAAGGCCGATCAGCGTTCCTGATGCGTTTGAAACCGATTCGAGGCATACGATGAGATTAGATAAGTATTTGAAGGTGTCGCGCATCATCAAGCGCCGCACCGTTGCAAACGATGCATGTGACGCGTGCCGTGTCACAGTCAACGCAAGACCCGCCAAGGCCTCCTATGACGTCAAGGTGGGCGACGTGATCGAGGTGGGATTCGGCGGCCGCACCCTGAAGGTGCGCGTGCTCTCGGTCAAGGAGATCGTCGGCAAGGCCGACGCTGCAGAGCTTTACGAGGTCATCGAATAAAAGAGAACTGCGTTGCATATAGTGTACCAAAAAAGCGGAGGTATGCTATGGGCACTGAAAAGGATTTGAACGGGCAGAACGGGCATTCGCTCTCTCTTGTGGCGCGCGAGTGCGTGAAGATCACGGGCGTGCGCGAGGTGGAAAGTTTTGACGAGGGGAGCGTGGTGCTCCTCACCGAATGCGGCGAACTGACACTGGAGGGCGAGGGCCTGCACGTGAGCACGTTGGATACCGCGCGCGGCGTGGTGTCGGTTGACGGTAGGATCGGTGCCGTGTTTTACGGCGATACCGCGCCCCAAAAACGGGGATTGCGAGGCCGTTTCTTCGGTTAATGGAACTCAACCAGTCCTCCCAACTCGCGCTCCTTCTCGCCTCCTTTTTCGGGGGACTTGCGGCAGGCCTTTTTCTGGAGGTGCTTGCCGCCGTGCGTATGCTCCTTGGTGCCTACCGTCCCCCTGCCTATATGCGTGCGTGCTATGAGCGCCCCCTGCCGTTCCTTTCGCGTAGTGTGGGGTGGCGCGAGGGTGGCACACGCCGCGCGTGGTGCTTTGCCATCGCGTTTGTGACGGACGTGCTGTTCTGTGTAGCACTGGCGCTTTTCGCCGTTTTACTGTTTTACGAATATAACGACGGTGCCGTGCGCCCCTTTGCGCTTGCGCTACTGTTTTTGGGGCTTGCCGTATTTCGCTTGCTTGCCGCGCGATTTTTCGCGCGCAGTGCCGCCTATCTTTCCTTTGCGCTGTCGGTGCTGTGGCTCTATCTGCGTGCGTTGTTGTTTGCCCCTTGTCGCGGTGTGTGGTGGCTTTGCCGCACGCTGTTTATCCGCCCCGTTCGGGCACTTGTGTGCCGTATCCGCCACCGTTTGCTCCAAAAAACGAGCGCGGCGCTTTGCCGTGAGCAGTTGGTGCTTGCGGGCAGAGGGCTGGATATGACCTCACGGGAGGAAGGAGAAAAAAGACGTGAAAAAAAGAATGAAACTGTCAGGCCTGGAGATCGTCATTCGCGCACTCATTTTGGTAGTGTTTTGCGCGTCGCTCGCGCTCACGGTGGGCCTTCTGATGGAACTCAACCGCACCAGACGCGAGATCGATGATTTAAAAGAGCGCATCGAGCAGTACGAGCAACTGGGCGAATCGGAATAAAACGTGTATAAAAGCCCCCGTTCCCGCAGAAAATGGAAGTAAATCCATTGTAAGGAGGGAAACGGTATGTCCGATATGCTGATGGAACTGGTAGGGCGCAGGTGTGTACTGCGGACCCAGGACGAGGAGTATCTCGGCGGCGACCCCAACGTGCTTTGCCGCGTGACGGGGCTGGACGGCGAGTGGATCCGTGTGTCCTTCACCGACGACCGCGGCCGTGCGCTTGCGCGCCTTTGCCGCGTGGACGATCTTGTCGACGTCACGGTGTTTGACACATAAAAAAAGGTGCTTTCCGTAAGGAAAGCACCTTTTTTGTTGCCACCCGTGCTTTCGCACGGGTGGCGTGGGGATCATCAGTGATAGTAGCCCACGACGATGCCGAGGCCTGCGTAGTACAGACTCAAATAATCGCCCCGGAAGAGCTCGGGGGAGTGATTCTGGATGCCCGTGTCGGTGATGAAGGCCGTGCCGCCGCCACTCGACTCAATGATGGGCGCCTGTCCACCCGTTGCTGCGTTAAACTGACCGATCATCGTAGAGGGATCATTCAGATAGGAAAGATCCTGATCGATCGTGCCCTCGATCTTGAAGCTGCCGTTGTTGCTGCCGTTGCCGCGCAGGGCATAGATGAGGTTGCAGGACTGCGTGTTCTCAAGGCCCGGGTTCTTCAGCGTGGTGATGCCTGCCGTCACACCGTAAGCCGCTGCCGTCTGGGAGATCGGGTAATCCAGCTGCTTGATCTGGTTGGCGAGTGCCACCATATTGTTCGCCACGAACCACGCCTCGGTGCCCGCTACGTAGGAGTAGAGGACCGACTTGGTGTCCACCGTGATCTGCGCGCCCGAGCGCTTGTTGTACGCCTTATCCGTGTCATCGTTGTCCACAATGATCACAGGGCCGCCGCACTTGGTCAGCTCGGAGTCCTTGATGGTGATCTTGATGGGTGCGTAGTAGCTGTAATAGCCCTCGGGATCGCGGTTTGCACCGTCACCGAGATCGCTTTGCACCATATTGTCGGACCAGACGTACAGGTGGCTCTGCCAGGAGTTGAAGAATCTTGCCTTCTCGATCGTGACATTCTGGTTGTCGTAGTCGGGCAGGAGCGCGATGAGGTGACGCTGAACGCCGACGTTGTAGAGCGTCATGTCGTTCAGACGCGTCTTGATGGCGATCAGACCCAGCATGTTCTTGGGGTTATCCTCCACGTTATTGCTGGTGGGATCGTCGCCCCAGAGAAGCACGTTCTCCAGGCGCGTCTTATAGTTGTTGTGATCAAAGGAAAGGCCCTTTGCGGCGCGCTCTGCTTCGCTCGTCTCAAAGCGGAAGAGCTCGGAGGAGGAGTAGTCGTCATCATTACCGCCAAAGCCGTTCTTGCACACGATGGGCAGCGTCTTGGAGTTGATGGTGAAGTAATTGCCGTAGAGCGTGAAGGTGGGGTTCGCGCTATCCAGCGCGTGAATGAAGACGGAAAGGTGATCGTAGAAGCCCTTGGTGGGGGTGCCCGCATCGTTGTAGGACACGAGGTAGCCCGCAGGGATATCGTCCACCGTGACGTTCAGATCGCAGTGGAGCACCACGCCCGAAAGCTTCTCGGGGCGGGTGATGCTGTTGTTGGCAAGGAACTCGTTCACCATATCCAGCTGGGGCTTTGCGGCGCCAAAGGCGGGCAGATCGCGGGAGTTGGTGTTGGTGATAAGGTTGAGCTCCTTGGCGGTGTAGATGTTGTAGGCATCCACAACAAGGACCGTCAAACTCTTGGTGGCGTCGGTCTCCTTGCCGTCTACGCCGTAAAGGGGGCGTGTCTCAAGGCGGAAGGTCTTGTCGATGGCCGCCTCGGTGAAGTCAAAGGAGTTATGGCCTGCGGCCTCGTTGATGGCCACCATAGCGGCAAGTGCATCGCCCTCCAGGAGCGTTTCGGAGTTGCCCTCGACGAGGTAGACGCGCGAGGTGCTCACGTAGCTCGTGATATTGACCTGCTGCATCGTGGCGGACAGCGCCTTGAGCGTGAGGGTGAGGCGGAAGGGATTATCGTCACCCACCTTGTAAACGGGCGTCGCCTCCACGTCGCGGAAGAGGTTGGGATTCTTGTAGTTGGCGTTGAACTGCGGAATGGTCTCGGGCAGGACCGTGCCGACGATCGTGTAGTCCAGCTTGACCTCAACGATCACGGCGATCGAGGCAGAAACGCCCTTGTAGGTCGCGGTCAGCGTCTTGTTGCCTGCGGTTTCGGTGTCCAGCTCGCCGAGCACAAGGCCGTCCTCCAGCGTTACCGTCTTTTTGGAGTTGTCGCTGAAGGTGACGATGGCGCTCACGCCCGAAAGGTCGAAGTCCTCGCCTGCCACGATCTGCGTGTCACCGCCATTGACGGTGCTCTTGTCGATCACGATCGACTGTACGCCGAGCACGGTCACGGTCACGCTGTCGCTCTGCTCGCCGAAGGTGACGGTAAGCTTGGCGTTGCCTGCGGTCTCGGTATTCACAGCGGAGACGATAAGGCCGCCCGCCACGGTGATCTGCTTGGTGGTGTGGTTGCTGTAGGTTGCCGTCACGGTGATACCGTCGCACACGTAGGTGTCGCCGATGATCACGGTGGCGGGATAGGTGTTCTTGTTGGTCTTGATGCTCTCAAGCGTGGGGGGGACGGAGGAGACGGGCAGGCGCTTTTCAAGCTCGCCGTACTTGATGACGAGGAACTTCTCGCCCTCGGCCGCGGTGTCGGGCTGAATGATCTCAAGCGCTGCATTGTCCAGCAGCACACGGTGATCGTTGCTGTAAACGGCATAGACCTTAAGGTTCGACACGTCGACCGTCTCGCCCTCCTCCACGGTGGTATCAACGGAATCGCCGTCGACCTCGATGCGCTCGATGCCGTGCACCGTGATCTTCAGGGTGGCGGTAAGGTCGCCCCAAGTCACAGTCAGCGTTTTCTCGCCTGCCGTGCTGGTGTCGACCGTACCGACGGTGAGGCCCGTGGAAACGGTCACGGTGCTTGCGTCGTCATAGGTGACGATCGCCTTGATGGCGGAGGTGTCAGGTGCCTCGCCGATGATCACGTCGGTCTTGACAGAGGAGGCAAGGATCTCCATGGATACGGGCTTGGGAGGTGCGACCTCCTTTTCCGTGATCTTGACGTCAATGGTGACGGAATAGTCCTTGTAGGTGACGGTCAGCTTCTGCGTGCCGACCTTGTCGGTGCTGATCGTGCTGAACGTGAGGTCCGCGGCGGTCACCTCGATGCTGGTGTCATCGTTGTAGGTCACGGTCGCGCTCACACCCGAGAAATCGGGGGTGGTGCCGACGGTGATGCCGTTCTCCAGGCCCTTGATCTGCAGGCCCGTGATGGCCTTGTCGCCGCAGGCGGAAAGAATCATGCTCAAAAGGAGCAGGGAAATGGTCAAAAGGATAAGCTTGCGTTTCATAAATGGTTCCTTTCTTAACGGGGGACGTCAGGCACGCGTAGGGTGATTGTTTTTTACGTGGCCGAGATCGCGGTGTGCGATGGCGCTCCCGTCGATCGGGTGATATTTGAGATCACTCGCATAGATCTGGAAGGTTGCTTTCTCTGCCTCACGGCAGTGTACACGCCGCCTCACGGCGGTGTGCGCTTGTCGCCGCCTCGCGGCGGTGAAGGATCAAATGTCAGATGGCGTAAATGGAAAGCTTGGCGCTGGCGCCGCTGCCGTCTGCGGCAACGAGCTGCACCTCGACAACACCTCCTTTTTTAAAGGTAACAACGCCCTCGTCGCTGACGGTGGCGATCGTATCATCATCGGTGATAAAGGTCACGGCCTTGTTGGTCGTGTTCTCGGGGAGGAGCGTGTAGTTGATCTGATATGCCGTCTCGCCCTCTTTATAGGTAAGGACCACGAACATACCCGATTCGTTTGTCACAACGTCCTCGTTGGTGATCGTGATGCTCTCGGAGACCACGGTCTCGTCCCAGGTGCTGTGCGCAAGTCCAAAAAAGCTGACCAGCGCGATCGAGGCGATATAAATGATGAGAATAAGGATAACGACCGATTTTTTCATTTATTTCTCCTTGTAGTACAGCTTGATCTTGGATCGGAACAGATGGATGCGCCAGATCACGGCGGCCAGACCGACCAGCGCGAATTTCACGAACACCGCCGTCCCCGACTCCTTGTACATCAGGAGAAAGAGCACGGCGGCCACGCCGAAGGCGATCAGGAAGGCCGTGAGGGTGGCGCTCGTTTCATTGGGGTTGCTGTCGCTCGCGCCCACGGTGGCATACAGCTCGGTCTGGGGATTCATCAGGTCAAGCTCGGCACAGTAGATGAGGTGCGCGAGGTAGATCGTGACGATCGCCAGCATCAGGAGCGAAATGTTAAGGGGCCCGAAGGGCGTGGTGCCGAGCAGGATCACAAAGGTCACGGTCAGCGAGATCGCCATAAACACGGTGTTCGGAATCAGCTTGGCCTGCAGGAGCATGCGGTACTTGGCAGGCTGCGTCTTGATCAGATAGGAACTGCGTCCGTCGCGTGAGAAGACGCTCGCGGCATAGGTGTTGGCATTGAGCGCGATGAGCAGAATGATCAGCGCGTTGAAGGCGAGGATCATGTAGTCACCCATGGCGCGGGTGTTCATCGCCACAAAGATCTTGTTGAGCAGGTAGATCAGCACAGGGATCGAGATCAGTACGCCCACGTTGAAGAAGATCTGCGCGGGTGTCTTGACGGATTTGAGTGTCTCGGTCCAGACGACCGAGACGGGGCGGGGCAGCACGTGGTTGTGATGCGGACGCACGCGGCGCTTGATGTGCTCAAAGGGCTTGCTCGCCATTTTGTAGAAGAGGGGGCGTACAATAAGGAGGCCGCCTGCCATAAAGACGGCAGAGGCGCCGATAAGGGCGAGAAAGCGAAGCAGCGTGGGGACTGCGGGCAAGAGGATCGAGAGGTCGGGTTGCACCTCACCCACGATCATCAGTGTGATCCCGTAAAGGAGAGAGAATTTTTCGGTAAAGAAGCCGAGCACGCTCTGGATATGGCCGAAGGTCGCGCCCCAGGAGAGGCGGAAGTCAATGCTTTCGGGGATGAGTGAGATCGCGCCGAAGAGCGCCACGGTCACGCCTGCCACGCCCACCACCATCGTCACGGCCTGCAGCGTCTTGAACTGGCGGAACAGGTTTGCCACGTACATGGCGGGGATGGAGAGCACGCTGGCAAGCCCCACCGTGAAAAGTGACAGGAAGAAGAAGCAGACGAGCAGCCACCAATACCAAGGGAAGCCGTAGCCGTGCGTGATGAAATAGGCCACGAACAGCGGCACCGTAAAGGTGAAGCCGCGCTTCAGCTCATAGATAAAGAAGATAAGTAGCTTGGACAGATACACCTGCACGGGGCGGCAGGGAAGCGTGAGCAGGATGGCGTTGTCGTGCGAAAAGTACAGCGCTCTCGTGAGCCCCACGGTAGCGGAGACGATCGAGGAGATCAGCATCACGGAAAACACGATGGAGATCACACTCGCAGGGACGATGCGCGTCATCGAAAAGAACTGCTGCGTCTGTGCCAGCAGCAGCACGGCGGCGCACAGCCCCGTGACAAGGGCAAACTTGAGGATCGCCATAAGGATCGAGAGCAGGATCTTAAAGGTGCTCACGCCCTCCACGGCAAAGCGCTTGAAATCCATTCGCTCCTTGAGCTGCATTTTGACGAGCGTCAAAAGATTCGTCATACCCGAGCGGCCTCCTCGACGGACATCACGGGTTGGAAGTCCTCGTTCTCGGCGTTGCGAATGATATTCAGGTAGAACTGCTCCAGCTCGATGCCGTTCTCCTCAAGATCGCTGACGTGCACGGAAGCGCGGAGTTTACCGCCCTTGATGATGGCAATGCGGTCACAGATCTTTTCTACCACGTCGATAATGTGCGAGGAGAAGAAGACGATGTTGCCTGCGGCGGCGTGCTCCTTCATACACTCCTTGACCTCGTGAATGCTCGTGGGGTCAAGACCCGTCAGGGGCTCGTCAAGGATCCATACCTTGGGATTGTGCACAAGCGCCGCCATGATGGCGATCTTCTGCTTCATGCCGTGCGAATAGGTCTTCATCTGGTTGTCGAAGGAGTGGGTGAGCTGGAAGCGCTCCACGTACTTTTCAATGGTTTCGTCGCGGTGCGCCTTATCCACGCGGTACAGATCCGCAATATAGTTGATGTACTCACGTCCCGTAAGGTTCTCGTAAAGGGCGTAATGGTCAGGCACAAAGCCGAGATTCAGCTTGGACTGCACGGCCTGCTTATCCACGTCATAGCCGCATACCTCGATGCTGCCCTCGGTGATGGTCTGAATGCCCACCACGCTCTTGATGATGGTGGACTTGCCTGCACCGTTGGGCCCGAGGAATCCGAAGATCTCGCCGCCGTTCACGCGGAAGGAAACGTCATGCACGGAGTAGTGCTTGTTGGCGCCGTACTTCTTGGAGAAGTGCTTGAGTTCAATGCAGGGGGAGGCGTCACCCGAAACGGGCTCGGAGATCGGCTTGTCGCCGAGGAATTCAGTCAATTCTTTTTTCATCATTTTATAACTACGCTCTCTTTCTCGTCTGTCCTCCGCCTTGTCCCAGGAACGGAAGAGCAGCTCGTACAGGAATCGAATGCCAACGGTGAACACGCCGACGTATACCACAAAGAAGATCGCCTGGTATACGGGGTAGAAGGTAAAGGTCAGGTCGCGTATCTTGAAGGATACCACAATGTCGCGTGTGCGCTCTGCCCATTTACCCAGTTTGGATACAATGAAGTCGCTGTTGAGGAAGAAGAAGTCCACGCCCGCGTCGTAGTTGGCAAACCATGCGTTGACGAACAGGATCGCCACGAAATACACGCAGAAGGCGATCACTGCCCAGACCCATTCGCGGAATCCGGGGCGTCGGAAAAGCTTGAGCGCCACGAGAAGCACGGGCATGAAGAACGCCGCGTAGTGGTTGATCCAATAGGAGATGCGCTCGGTGGCAAGGGCGTTGATCATGCCGAGATCCTCGGCCATGACCATGGCAAGCAGTGCGCCCATCACGTTGATAAACAGGCAGAAGTTAAAGAGCCTTTGCATACGGAAGATCAGGCACAACGGCACAAGGAACATCGCCGTGTTGCAAAGGTGCAAGGGCCAATTGAGGGGCGAGGAGAGTTCCGCGAGCGTCCAGCGACCGAGATACACCCAAAGGAGTCCCAACGAGAAGTAGATCATGAGGAAGCGCTTTTGCTCCTCGTCCTTTTCTCTCAGGGCATGGAAGATCGCAAAGGGAAGCACGACCGAGCCGTAGAGTATGTAGCGGTGAGCCGCCGTGAGATCGTACAGATGCACCGACGCGTCGGCAAAGCCAAACAGCGCCTGCGGCACAAAGGCGGGCATCAAGCAGAGGATCGCAAAGGGAAGTGCCAGAAGGAAGGAGCGCCATTCGCCGCGTGCGGGGAGCACGTTCCTGTCGCGCAGGATATAGAAGAGCGCAAGGAACAGCGTCAGGGCCAGTTGTGCGGCCAGGAGCACAAGTCGCCAGTCAAAGGCGGCAAAGGGCTCTTTGCCGATGATACCCGTGAGATGCACACCCGAAAAACCAAGATCCAGCAATATCACAAGGGGAGAGAAGAACTTGGCGAGGTTGCGCAACGTCTTGTAGTCAAAGAAGACCGAGAGTGCCGAAATGAGCATCGCGGCGTGCGTCAGCCAGTACAGGAATACGGACAGCACCGTCAGCGCCATCTCGTCCCCGAAGGGCGAATACATGTTCAGGCCGCGGACACGGTAGATCGCGGGCTCGGTCCACATATAGGCGATGAACGCCATCGCCGCGAGCACAAGTCCCACGGGGCGCAGGAAGCGTCCGTGAGGAATGCCGCGACGGTGTGCGAGTTCCGCAAGCAATAGTAATGCCCCGGCAAACAGGATCACCGAGGCTATGTAGAAGAACTGTGTCATAAAAAATCTCCGTTTGGTGTTGGAAAAAAGATCCAAGTATTTAATATAAAGAGAATTATTATCTAACGGTCATGTTCGACACAATTATACATCAATGAGGCGGTGAAAGCAATAGTTCACGTTCAATGTCGGCATTTTGCACAAAATCCGCACCGTACGGCGGCGCCTTTTCTACGTTATACATCTTGCTTTCTCGATTTGTTCATATTTTGTTTACTTTTGTAAGAGAAAAGAAGCAAAACGCGCGTGCGCGCGTAGGGCGCGTGGGTCGACTCCGTGAGGCAAAAAAGCACCCCTTTTCAGTACGAAAAGGGGTGCTTTTTTTCAAAGCAGTGTGATGCCGTGTGCCTCGCACGCGGTGATCATGTCATCGGGCCAGACCGAGGTCTGCACCTCGCCGATGTGTGCTTTTTCCAAAAGGAGCATGCAAAGGCGCGACTGACCGATGCCGCCGCCGATCGTGAGCGGCAGTGCGTCCGAGAGGATCATGCGGTGGTAGGGGAAGGCGCGGCGATCGTTGGCATTTGCCAGCGTGAGTTGGCGATCCATCGCCTCGGCATCCACGCGAATGCCCATGGAGGAGATCTCCAGTGCGTGGGAAAGCACGGGATCCCAGACGAGAATGTCGCCGTTGAGCGTCCAATCGTCATAGTCGGGGGCGCGGCTGTCGTGCGGCTTGCCGCTTTTCAGTGCCCCGCCGATCTGCGAAATGAACACGATGCCGTGCTCGCGCGTGATCAGATCCTCGCGCTCCTTGTCGGTCCTGTCGGGATACAGATCCTCCAACTCCTGTGCGGTGATGAAGAATACCTCGTCACCGATGGTGGTTTCCAGCGCGGGGTAGGCCTTGTTGATATAGGCCTTGGTGCGCGAGAGGGCGCCCACGATGGCGCGCACCGTGCTCTGCAGGTAGGCCGTGGTGCGATCCTCGCGGCGGATCACCTTTTCCCAGTCCCACTGATCCACAAAGATCGAGTGCGTGTTGTCCGCCTTATCGTCGCGGCGGAGCGCGTTCATATCGGTGTAGATGCCCTCGCCCACGCGGTAGTTGTAGCGGTGGAGCGCCATGCGCTTCCACTTGGCAAGCGACTGCACCACCTCGGCCGTGCCGGCCACGGCTTGCATGGTGAACGCCACCTTGCGCTCCACGCCGCTCAGGTCGTCGTTGAGGCCACTGCCTTGCTTGACGATGATGGGCGCGGTCACGCGGTCAAGATTGAGCGCGAGAGCCAGTTCCTTCTGAAAGGTATCCTTGATGAGTTTGATCGCGCGCTGTGTCTGGCGCAGATCGAGCTTGGGATCATACCCTTGCGGGAAAATGAGTTCAGACATAACAGTCCCCTTTTTATCGAATGTTACCTACCGTTCTGGGGTAGAGAATGACGTCGCGGATGTTCGACATGCCCGTCACGTACATGATGATGCGCTCAAAGCCAAGGCCAAAGCCCGAGTGCGGCACCGAGCCAAACTTGCGCAGGTCAAGGTAATCCTTGTAGTCGGCAAGATTCATGCCTCTTGCCTCCATGGCGGCGATTAGCTTGTCGTAGTCGGCCTCACGCTCGGAGCAGCCGATGATCTCGCCCACGCCGGGCACGAGCAGGTCGGTGGCGGCCACGGTCTTGCCGTCGGGGTTTTGCTTCATATAGAAGGCCTTGATGTCCTTGGGGTAGTTGGTGAGGAACACGGGCTTCTTGTAGATCTCCTCGGTGATATAGCGCTCGTGCTCGGTCTGCAGGTCAAGTCCCCACTCCACGGGGTACTCAAACTTCACGCCCGAGGCCTTCAACTGTTCGATGGCGGTGGTGTAATCCACGATTGCAAAATCGTTGTCCACCACGCTCTGCAACTTGGCGACAAGGCCCTTTTCAAAGCGCTGTTCAAAGAAGGAAAGTTCGGCAGGGCACTTCTCCATCACGTCGCGAATGACGTACTTGATCATCTCCTCGGCGATCTCAATGATGTCGGGGAGTTCGGCAAAGGCCACCTCGGGCTCAATGTGCCAGAATTCCGCCACGTGTCGGGGGGTATTGCTGTTTTCCGCACGGAAAGAGGGACCAAAGGTGTAGATTTTGCCAAGGCCCATTGCGGCCACTTCACCCTCCAACTGACCCGAAACCGAGAGGCCTGCGCGGCGACCGAAAAAGTCGTCTGCATAGTAGTCCTCGGCACTCTTGTAATCGGCGCTGTAACCGATGGTGGTGACCTGGAACACCTCGCCCGCACCCTCGCAGTCCGAGCCCGTGAGCAGGGGCGTGTTGATATAGGTATAGTGGTTCTCCTGGAAGTAGCGGTGCAGTGCCGCCGCCATCACGGAGCGCACGCGGAGTACCGCGTTGAAGGTGTTGGTGCGCACACGGATATGGGGAATCTCGCGCAGCGTCTCCAACTTCTGGAACTTCTTTTGCAGCGGGTAGTCCGAGGGGCAGTCGCCAAGCACACCGATCTCGGCGGCGTTGATCTCCACACCCTGGCCGTTCATAGAGGGCACAACGGTACCCTTCACGCAAAGGGCGGCACCCAGATGCGTTGCGGCATCGGGGGGCGTGAGTGCGGCCTTGTCGATCACGATCTGCAGGTGCTTCAATGTCGTGCCGTCGTTGAGTTCCACAAAGGCCATATTCTTGGAGTCGCGTGCGGTTCTTACCCAACCGCAAACGGTCACTTCACTGCCGACGTAGGCGGCATTGTCCATAATGTTGCGAATGTCAATGTGCTTCATATTCTGTCTCCTTGTGAAAAAAATCCATAAAAAAAGCGCAATCACGTCCTCAAAATAGGACGAACGATTGCGTTCGCGGTACCACCTATCTTACCGCCGCACGGGCGGTCACCTCACGGCTTCCTACAAAGCCCACCGTAATAACGCGCGGCACGCGGCGCACCTACACTCCCTTGCGGGATTTCAGATTGCGGCTCCGAAGTGTTCTTCGCGGAAACTCTTACTGCGCGGATCTCAGCACTCCGCACTCTCTGTGAGCGATATTTCCGTTACTTTTCTTCCTCATCGCCTTTACTCGTACATTATAATACCTTTTTACCCATTTGTCAAGAAAAAATGCAAACGTGCCGAAAAATAATTTTGCCGCGCTCGTTTGTTTTCAAAAAAGTCAAATAAAACGCCATATTTCTTCACACAAACATTTGACATTGCCGCCCGTTTCATATTATAATTAAGGCATAGTTAAGGTTGATACGAGGTGTTGAGATTGAAAAAACTCCGGGAGCGCGTGAGGACGGCGTTTGTCAACAATAAGTCGTTGCTCATTCACTCAACGTATATGTTGCTGGGGCTTGTCGCCGTTTCCGTGGTGGCATTGCTGCTTTTGATGCTGTTTGACGTGGTGTATTTTGAGGACGGTATGCACTTCAACAGTGCACTGTTTCTGTCCTTCAAGTCCGAGTGGTACGGTTGGATCATTTTCATCGTGTTCCAGACGGTGCTCAGTATGTTGCTGTGCGCGATCCCCGGTGCCGCGATGGCGTTCACGCTTCTCAGTATGACCATTTATACCGAGCCCTGGCAGGCGTTCCTCATCAGTTTTGCCGCGATGCTGATTGCCAGCAGTACGCTGTACGCCGTAGGTCGCTCGGGCGGCTATCGCCTGTGTGCCCGTGTCCTTGGCGATAAGGATTGCGACCGCGCGCTCACGATCCTGCGCGACCACGGCACGGTCTATTTCCCGCTCGTGATGATGTTCCCGACCTTCCCCGACGAGGCACTTACTATGATCGCGGGCACGCTCAAAATGTCGCTCAAGTGGTTCGTGCCCTCCATCGTGATCGGTCGCGGCATCGGTATTGCCTTCATCACGTTTGGCATCTCCGCCGTCCCGTTTGACAAGTTCACCTCCGTGTGGCATTGGGTGTTATTCGTGGGCGGTTGCATCTTCCTCACCTTTGCGGTGCTGTGGGGTGCGCACAAGATCAACGTACACATGGAATCCAAGCGCCGCGAAAAGGCGCAGGAAACCGAGCCCGCCGCCGACGCCGAGCCCGTCGAACTTACGCATAAAACATAAGAAAAAAGCCCCCGTTTGGGGGCTTTTTTCTTATGCACGGCCGTTTGCTATGCGTTTGTCGAGTTCTGCTTTGAAGAGTGCATCGTCAATGGGAAGTTCCACCGTGCGGTCAAGGAAGGTGGAGAGCGTCATCGCGTTCATCAACTCCACGCCACGGATACCCTCGACGCCCTTGACGTAAAGCTCCTCGGTGCCGAGCACGGTGTTCGTGAAGTTGCGCAGAATGCCCACGTGCTGAAGATTTTCCCCGTCAAGTTCCACTTCGAGGATCTCTTTCTGGGGGCCGCCGTAGCCCTTCGAAGAGTTCTCGCAGAACTCCTTTGTGCTGCTCTCCAGTTTGGTGAAGATCAGCTTGCCGTCCTCGGCCACCAGCTTGCCGAGATCGCCCGCGATCTCCAGACGGTTGGTGCCGCCCGCCTCGCCCGTGGTGGTCACGAATACGCCCACCGCGCCGTTTTCGTATTCCAGATACGCGGTCACGTCGTCCTCCACCTCAATATCGTGCCACTTGCCGAAGTGGCAGAACGCGCGGATGCGCTTCGGCATCATGCCGACCACCCATTGCAAAAGGTCGAGCTGGTGGGGGCACTGATTCATCAGCACGCCACCGCCCTCGCCGCGCCACGTGGCACGCCAGGAGGAGGATTCGTAGTAGGCGCGCGTACGGAACCAGTTGGTGATGATCCAGTTCACGCGCTTGATCTCGCCGATCTCGCCGCGGGCGATCATTTCGCGCATCTTGCGGTACAGGCAGTCCGTGCGCTGATTGAACATCAGACCGAAGAGCTTGTCGGAGGCCTCGGCCACGCGGCACAGTTCCTTCACCTGCTGGGTGTAAACGCCCGCGGGCTTGTCGCACAGCACGTGCACGCCGTGCGTGAGGCCGTACATACTGATCTCGGGGTGAACGTAGTGCGGTGTTTCCACGAGAATGACATCGACAAGACCACTGTCGATCAACTGGCGATAATCCGAAAAACGCGCACCGTCATAGCCGTATTTTTCGTCCAGCGCGTCCATTTTGGAGGCATCGATATCGCAGATCGCCGTTACCGTAGCATGGGGCACAAGTTTTTCCACCATGATTCTTTTGTAGTAAAGTCGGCCCTGCACGCCGACGCCGATGATGCCGTATCTTACTTCTTTCATGATCAGTTCTCCTTTGCAAAAGTATGATTCAGATAACGAATGCTTCTGCCCACTTGTTCGAAGGGATCCTCGTATTTGGTCGCATCGTCCTGCTCCACAAGGTAGTGGACAGCGCCCGCTTCGCTAAGGGCCGCGATCACGTCCTGCCAGTTGATGTTGCCGTCACCGACGGGGGCAAAGTTGACCTTCAGTTTTTGTTCCTCGTTGTAGTAGGGGGTATAATCCTTGAGATGCACGCAGGGAATACGCCCTGCCGCGCGGCGGATATATTCCGTGATGCTGACGCCGCCGTGCTGGAGCCAGTAGGTGTCCAGCGTGATCGAGACGTGCTCGGTGTTGCGCAGAATGTAGTCGAAAATGGTTTCGCCGCTTGCCATACGGCAGAATTCGTGGCTGTGATGATGGTAGCAGAAGGTACTGCCAAGCGCGGCCACGCGCTTGCCCGCTTCCTCAAGGGACGCAACCTGTTCTGCGATCTCTGTGTCAGACAATCCCTTGAATTGCATGCTGCCAAGTCCTATGTGGCGGCAACCAAAACGGTTGTGCTCCTCCACCAGTGCCGCCGTGTCGTTCAGAATGCGGTCGAAGGGGACGTGCGTGAGCACCACGGGGAGGCCCGACGCCTCACTGACGGAGGCAATGAGGCCCGCATCGAAGGGCGCGCCCGAGAATTGCATTGTGGCGTAGCCCATCGCGGCCAGTTTTTTTGCCGTGCCGAGGAAGTCCTCGGGCGTGGCAATCTGCTTGCGAATTGAATACAAGTTCAAACCGAATGTCATTATACACACCATCCTTTTTCCGTTTTACCGAGTTGGGTTTCATGATAGCCCGCAGTGCGGAGCAGGTTTTTCAAGGCGTCAACGGCCGCCGCAAAGCTCTCGCGCGTGTTTTTGAAGTGGAAACGGTGCTTCATCGTTTCACTGTCAAATTGCGCATACCCGTCGAATACCGCAAGGTGCGGCTCGATCGTGAGCACGGCGTCCCGTCCCGTGGCGGCGATCTTCGCGGCGAGTTGTAGGATCCCACCGTCGCCCATGCCCGCAGGGACCAGTTCACCCGTTTCGGCCACAACGTCCTTGATGTGGAAATAGTCCGTATGCGCCAAAAGGCGCTCGAGTGCTTGCGGCGCCGAGGCGTTGCACTGGATATAGTTGGCAGGATCGAACACAAAGCGGAGTCCCTCGATCCCCTCGGCGATCAATTCCTCCACACGGTCGGGCGTGTCGCCAAAAACGCCCTTTTCGTTTTCGTGGCAGAGCAGTACGCCGTATTCTCGCGCGATCTCGGCCATGCGGCGCAGTGCCGCGATCACATCCGCGCGCCGTCCGTCGGATTCGTAAAAACTGAACATACGGATGCGGTCGGTCTCAAAGATGCGCGCCAGTTCGCAGACGCGCCGTACCATTTGCATATGCGCGTTGGCATCGGCGAGCGGCACTTTGCCAAGCGGTGAGCCGATCGACCACACGCGGATCCCGTTTTTCCGTAAGCGCGCCGCGCACGCAGTTGCTTCCTCGTCGGTCAGTTGCGCGACGTTTTTTCCGTCCACGCCGCGTACCTCAATGAAGGAGATGCCGTGTTCCTTCAGGGCCGCGATCTGCTCGGTAAGGGAGGTCCCCGCCTCGTCGGCGAAGGCACAAAGTCGTATCATAAAGTCCTCCTTGACAGGAATGGATTTGCCTGCTACAATAATAGTAGCATTATTTTCGCTTTTAAACAATCGAAAATTTTAACTTTTCTGGGAGAAAATAGCACGATTTTAATATGATGAACCTGGAACTTTTCTATTATCGACACAACAGATACGGTCTGGCACAGCGGATGGCCGCCTGTCCCATTCGTTATCACGAACTCACGCTTGTGATCGACGGCACACTCGAATACCGCGTAGGCGGCCGCACCGTGTCGCTTTGTAGCGGCGATGCCGTACTCGTGCGCGCGGACGAGAACCGTGAGCGCACTGCAAGCGCGGGCAAGGTGGACTACGTCAGTTTCAACTTCACCTGCGACGCACTGCCCGAGGGGCTTCCCACGTACCTTGCAGGTGCCGCCTCGCGCGAGATCGGCCTCCTGCTCGCCGCGTGCGATGAGATCAGCGACTATACCAAGGTCGAGAACAACAGGCGCCGCGCCTTTGTGCTCACCGCGGTGCTGCAGTTGCTCTGTGAGCGGAGCACCGTCACGTACAGTCCGCTTGTCACAAAGATCCTGCAATACTTGCACGCACATCTTGCCGAGCGTATTACGCTTACGGCGCTTGGTGAGCGACTGCACTTCTCACCCGTGTACTGTGATACGGTCTTTAAGCGCGAAACGGGACGCTCGATCATTGCCTATCTGATCGGTGAGCGTATGGAACTTGCCAAGCAGTTGCTTGAGGAGGGAAGACCGTTGCGCGACACGGCAGCGGCAGTCGGCTTTGAGGACTACAATTATTTCGCCCGATGCTTCAAAAAGCACGTGGGCTACACCCCGCTGCAATATCGCAAATTCCTGTTTGGCAAATAAAAAAGAGCCCCGTTCGGGGCTCTTTTTTATTTGTGTTACGTCTGGATCAGGCCGTAGTTGCCGTCCTTGCGTTGGTAGACCACGCAAACGTCCTCGGTCTCGGCGTCACGGAATACAAAGAACTGATGCTCCAGCAGATTCATCTGGAGAATGGCCTCCTCTACGGACATGGGCTTGACGTCAAAGGATTTGACGCGGATATTGAACTCGCCCTCCTCCTCTACGTCCTCATCGGGTGCATAGTCGGTAAAGGCGCCCGTGCGCAATCTTTTTTCCAGTCTTGTCTTGTTCTTGCGGATCTGGCGCTCCAGAGAGTCCACGGCTTGATCGATCGCGGTCTGGAAGGTGTCGGCACCCTCCTCGCTGCGGAACAGCGTGCCGTTGTAGCGAATGGTGATCTCGATATATTGCAGGTCGTGGCGGCAGCTGTATACGACGATCACCTCGGCATCATCGCCAAAGAAGCGGTCAAATTTGGCCAGCTTCTTCTCGGTCAGGTCCTTGAGAGAGGGTCGCACGGTCATCTGCTTTCCACTTACGGTAATCTTCATATAGGTCCGCCTTTCTGTATCCGCTTGGTGGGCATCGCCCTTCCATCGTCTACACCTATATTATAGCATACCTTTTGTGAAAAATAAATAGGTTTTTTAAAAAAAACTCAAAAAATATGTGAAAGTTCGCAAAAATTATGCGAAATCCTTTACCCAACGGATCGCCAGGTCGATCCAGCACTCGTTGTGCGGCGCCAGCATACGGTCGAATCTTTCCGACACGGTCTGCTCGTTGCAAAGCGACAGGCCGTGCACGCCCTCGGGGAACACGTGCAGTTCGATCGGCACGCCCGCCTCATACATCGCCTCGGCGAAGACGAGGGAATTGTGCAGCGGCACGGTGGCATCGGTGAAGGTGTGCCAGAGGAACGCGGGGGGCGTGGTGTCCTTTACGTGAAGTTCAAGGGAGAAGGGCTCGACCTCTTCTCTTGTGAACTCCTCATTGCCCGTGAGCTTGCGGAAGGAGCCGAGGTGCGTGGGTCCCACGCCCGTGATGACGGGATAGGCAAGGATCATGCCCGTAGGGCGTACGATGTCACGCGGCGCGCCCGCGAGGAGCTCGTCAAGCGCGGGGTGCTCCCAGAGCACGCCTGCCGAGGCGGCAAGGTGCCCGCCCGCGGAAAAGCCGCAGGTGAAGACGTAGGCGGGATCCACGTTGTATTTTTTCGCGTTTTCGCGCACGTGGCGGATGGCGAGCGCCACCTGCTTCAAGGGGGCGAAATCCTTGGCGCCCTCGTCCACGGTATAGCGCAGGATAAAGGTGGCAAAGCCCGCCGCAAGGAACTGCGCGGCAACGGGCTCGGCCTCACGCTCCGAGAGCATGCGATAGCCGCCCCCGGGACAAACGATCACGGCGCGACGGGGAGATTGCTTCAGATCGCCGTAGTTAGAGACACAGAGTGTGGTGAGCGTGGCATCCTCAAACGGATGCAGGGTAACGGTTTCACAGATCATAGCGGAGCTCCTTTTTTGTTCGTTGCTCCCATTTTAACACAAAGTGACGTCGCTTTCAAGTTTTTTTGCTCACCATATTGACTTTTTTCGCGGGATATCATATAATGGACACATCGAAGAGTAAGAGCTTCGGCGTCAAGTGCCGACGGGACGGGGAGTTGCCGGTCGGACGAAGGTTGCCAACGGTGTTGGCGGCCGCGGTCGTTGCTCTGCATCCCGCTTCACCGAAATAGAGCGCTTAGCTTCACGGGAGTCGGATCGACCGTCTCTCGGCCACGCCGCCTTTTTTCGATGAAATTCGGGGAAAGGGGGCTTTTGTTATGAAGGAAAACAAACCGTCGCGCGAGACAAAACGCGCGCCGCACGCCATTGCGGTGTTCGGCAATCCGCGTGCACTTTGCCTTGCGGCACTGCTTGCCGCGATGAGTCTGATCTTGGGCAAATTTCTGCAGATCCCCACACCCTTTTCAACACTGGTGAGGATCAGTTTTGAAAACCTGCCCGTGATCCTCGCGGGGCTTTTGCTTGGCCCGTTGGCGGGTGTGATGACGGGTGTGGTGGCCGACCTTGTGGGTTGTGCGCTTTACGGCTATTCGATCAATCCCATCGTAACGCTTGGTGCCGCCGCAGTGGGTGCCGTGGCGGGTCTTGCCGCACTCTTTCTGCGCCGCGCGCCATTGCTTTTGCGTGTGGTGGGCTCTGCGGTTACCGCGCACACTGTGGGCTCGGTGTTCATCAAAACCGCAGGTCTTGCCGCGTGGTATCTGGCGCAATATGACCTCGGATTTGGCGAACTGCTTTTGTGGCGCGCACTCAACTATGCGATCATCGCCGCGCTGGAGAGTACGCTGTTGTATTTGCTGTTGCGGCATCGCGCCCTTGCGGGACAACTGGAAAGGATGTGTGGAACATGACCTATGAGGAAACACTCGCGTATATTCACTCGGTGACCTGGAAAGGGAGCAGACCGGGGCTGGAACGCATTACGGAACTCCTCGGAAAACTCGATAACCCCCAGAACGGGCCCAGATTTATCCATATTGCGGGCACCAACGGTAAGGGATCGAACTCCGCGATGTTAGAGTCAGTCCTGCGCGCCGCGGGCTATAAAACGGGCCTGTTTGTGTCCCCTTATATCAAGCATTTCAACGAGCGCATCTGCGTGTCGGGCAAGCCGATCTCGAATGAGGATCTGGCGAGCGCCACCGCTACCGTGCGCCCGCATGCCGACGGTATGCAGGACGCGCCCACCGAATTTGAACTCATCACCGCAGTGGGTTTTGTGCATTTTCTGCGCGAGAAGTGCGACGTGGTCGTGTTGGAAACGGGCATGGGCGGTCGCCTTGATTCCACCAACGTGATCCGCGATCCCCTCGCTTCGGTGATCACGGGCATTGCGATGGATCATACCGCGTTCCTCGGTGACACCGTCGAAGCGATCGCAAAAGAGAAGGCGGGTATTGTCAAGGCAGGTGCCCCCGTGGTGTGGGGCGGCTATGATAAAGCCGCACGCGCCGTGATCGAAACCCGTGCACGTGAGATGGGCTCCGCCTTCGCCGCCGCCGAGGATACCCCCATGACGGTGCGAGAAATGACGCTTTCGGGCACGCTTGTTGATTACGGCGAGCACAAGGATATCCGTATTCCGCTCCTGGGCAGTTACCAACCGCAAAACCTTGCTACCGTGCTCACAACGATCAACGTGCTCCGCACGCGAGGGTTGCAGATCCCCGAGGAAGCGGTGCGCGTGGGACTGGCTACTGTGCGTTGGCGCGGTCGATTTGAAAAATTGTGCGAGAGCCCATTGATCTTCTCGGACGGCGCGCATAATCCCGAGGGCATTACTGCCGCCGCAAAAGGCATCAAACAGTATTTCGGTAGCAAACGGGTGGCGCTTTTGTCGGGTGTGATGGCCGATAAGGACTATACGGATATGGTGCGGACGCTCGCACCCGTTGCCTGCCGTGCCTTCACCTTGACCCCCGACAATCCGCGTTCGCTCCCCGCACACGACTTCGCCGCTGTGTTCGAGCAGGCAGGGATCCCCGCCACGGGCTATGACACCGTGGAGGAAGCCGTGCGTGCCGCCGTGGCGTATGCGAGTGAAACGGGCACGCCGCTCTTTTCGCTCGGCTCGCTTTATATGTATTGCGAAGTCACCGCAGTCCTTGAAAAAATGGGGCTTGTCCCTCTTGACGAATGAGAAAAAATTTGTTATAATACCCCTCGCGGAAAAACCGCAAGTGAGTTCGTAACCATCCTCACTCAAATCAAAACTAGGGAGAGTTATTTGTATGTCTGCCAAATCGAAAACACTGTTCTTGACGCGCGCCGCAATGATCGCCGCGCTCTACGTCGTCCTCACCTTCCTTGCCGCCGCGCTCGGCCTTTCGGGGCAAAGCGCCGTGCAGGTGCGCTTTTCTGAGGCTCTTTGTATTTTGCCGTATTTCACCTCGGCGGCAGTACCGGGGGTTACGGTCGGATGCCTGCTTGCCAACATCATCACGAGCGCACACCCTGCCGATATCATCTTTGGCACACTCGCAACGCTTTTGGGCGCGATCGGCACACGCTTGCTTCGAAAATGGCGTTTTCTTACCCCGTTGCCGCCCATTGTGGCCAATACGCTGATCATTCCTTTCGTGTTGAGATACGCCTATTTTACCACGGATGTCGGGTTTGGATATCTGTTTCTGACCGTCGGCATCGGCGAGATCTTGTCGGTGGGAGTGCTTGGACTTTTGTTGCAATTTTGTCTTGAAAAATACCGCCGCCCCCTGTTCGGCGCATAAAAAAAGCACC
>JAZSGQ010000080.1:0-4021 GCA_045532805.1 Eubacteriales bacterium | reverse complement strand
CACTGCTGTTAGAACCTAAAAGCAAAGTCTTGCTCTCTGTTTCGATCAAACAATTGCCCGCGCTGTGATATACCGTGTTTCCTTCTTCCACTACGATGCTTTCAAGCCTTGTGCAACCCGAGAACGCATTGTCAGCAATGCTCGTGACACTGCTTGGGATGGTGATGGAAACAAGCTTTTCAGGATTTTGAAATGCGTTCGGTAAAATTTCAGTTACTGCGCCGCCCTTGTAGGTGGCGGGGATCACGATCTCCTCACAAAGGCGTGCGTTTCCCGCGCTCACGGCAAAGGTGCCGTCGGGCAGGGACATAAAGGCAAGGCCTTGCGGATTATCCTCTGTCACGGTGCCGCTCTCACCCTGCGGACCTTGTTCACCCTGTGGGCCTTGCTCACCTTGAGGGCCTTGCTCACCTTGAGGGCCTTGCTCACCTTGAGGGCCTTGCTCACCCTGCGGACCTTGCTCGCCCTGCGGACCTTGCTCGCCCTGCGGGCCCTGCTCGCCCTGCGGGCCTTGTTCGCCTTGCAGGCCCTGCGCACCCTTGATGACGCCCGCGTTCTGCGTGCTTCCGTCGGACATGACGAGGATCAGCTCGCCGTTCTCATTGATGAGCGCGGACGAGAGGGATAGCCCCTGTTCACACGCTGTAAGTAGGGTGACAAGGCAAAGGAGCAGAGCCCATGCCGCAAGCAGCCTTTTCGCGATCTTTTTCATAGTTGTTACCTCCTCGGGGAAGAGATGTTTTTCCCCTTCATTTAATAAGTCGAAAAAAATCGGAATGTCTATCATGATTTTGAAAAAATTTCTTCGGCGCACTTGAACCGTGCCGCACGCTTCTTTTTTGGCACGCTTATACTGAAAGGGTAGAGGAGGTGCGCTATGGGAAAATATTTCGGCACGGACGGCTTTCGCGGTGAGGTGGGACGCACACTCACGGCAAGGCACGCCTTTCATATCGGCTTGTATCTCGGACATATCAGCAGGGGAAAGCGGGAGAGGCCGCGCGTGGCCATCGGCAAGGATACGCGCCTGTCCTCCTATACCCTGGAATACGCGCTTGCGGCAGGGCTCACGGCGATGGGGGCAGATGCGCATATCCTGCACGTCACGACCACGCCCTCGGTGTCCTTTGTGACGCGTGCGGAGGGCTTTGACCTCGGCATTATGATCTCGGCCAGTCACAATCCGTTTGCGGACAATGGCATCAAGCTGTTCTCGGCAGGCGGCGAAAAAATGGACGAGAGCGTGATCTGTGGTCTGGAGGAGTATCTGGACGCACCCTGGGAGCTGCCCCTCGCCACGGGGGAGAAAATCGGGCGCGTGGTGGACGCGGTGGCGCTTCGCAACCGCTACCTGGGGCATCTGATCTCGCTGGCAACGGTGTCCTATCGCGGCTACCGCGTGGGGCTGGATCTTTCCAACGGCGCCTCGTGGATGATGGCAAAAAGCGTGTTCGACGCCCTCGGTGCGCGCACGTTTGTGATCCATAACACCCCTGACGGTGTGAATATCAACGAAAATGCGGGCTCCACACACCCCGAAGCGCTGCAGGCTCTGGTGCGCGAAAAGCACCTGGACGTGGGCTTTGCCTTTGACGGTGATGCCGACCGCTGTCTTGCCGTGGATCACGAAGGGAATTTAGTGGACGGTGACGCGATCCTGTACGCCTGTGCGTGTGATATGCAGGCAAGGGGCGAGCTGGAGGGGAACACCGTGGTGGCCACGGTGATGTCGAATATAGGGCTCACGGACGCGTTGGCGCGCAAGGGAATCTCGTGCGTACAAACGGCGGTGGGCGACAAATACGTGTATGAATGTATGGCCAAAAACGGCTTCACGCTTGGCGGCGAGCAGTCGGGGCACATCATTTTCAGCAAGTTGGAGTGCACGGGTGACGGTCTTGTGACCGCGTTGCGCGTGATGGAACTGCTTTGCGCCGGGGGTCAGCCATTGCGTGAATTGGTACGGGAGTACGTACCGTATCCGCAGGTGTTGCGCAATTTGCGTGTGCGCGACAAAGAAGGAGCGCTTTCGGACGCGGGCGTGAGGGCGGCGATCGAAGCGGCCGAGGAGGGACTTTTGCGCGAGGGCAGACTACTGGTGCGCAAAAGCGGCACGGAGCCCGTGATCCGCGTGATGGCAGAGGCGAAAGAGCGCGAGCACGCCGAGGAGAGTGTAGCGCGCGTGGTGATGGCGATTGAGAAAGGACGGTGGACGGTGTGAAAAACGAGGGGAAAACCGAACGTCTTTTTGATCTTGGGCACACCGTGGCACGCGAGTTTTTGGCGCGGACTGTCTACCCACACGAGGCACTGGAGCACATCAGCGCGTGGATTGCGGCCATTGGCCCCGGGTTACCCGTCGAACGGTATGAGAAAAAGGGGGACGGCCTTTGGATCGCGCGGAATGCCGAGATCGCGCCGAGTGCCGTGATCTGCGGCCCTGCGATCATCGGAGAGCATACGCAGTTGCGGCAGGGTGCGTTTGTTCGCGGTGGCGCACTGGTGGGGGATCACTGCGTGGTAGGGAATTCCACGGAACTCAAAAACTGCATTCTTTTTGACGGCGTGCAGGTGCCGCATTTCAACTACGTAGGGGATTCGATCCTCGGGCATCTTGCGCATTTCGGCGCGGGTGCGATCACCGCCAACGTGCGCGCCGACAAGCGCGCGGTGGTGGTGCACGCGGGGGAGTCGGATATCGAAACGGGACGCCGCAAAGTGGGCGCTATGGTGGGGGATGGTGCGGAAATCGGCTGTAATGTGGTACTTGCTCCCGGTGCCGTTGTGGGCCGCGCGAGCATCGTATATCCGCTGACGTTGGTGCGCGGTGTTGTCCCTGCTCGTCATATCCTGCGCGCGGACAAAAGTATCATTAAAAGAAACTGATGTGTTATCTATTTCCATTGACAAACGGGTGGAAATGATGCTATACTAAAGGCAGAAAACCGCGGAGGTGGAAATATGAAAGTTTTGTTGACGGGTGGCGCGGGCTATATCGGTTCGCACACCGTTGTGGAAATGTGCGCGGCGGGTCACGAGGTCGTTGTCATTGACAACTTTTCCAACAGTTCGCCCCTTGTGATGGAGCGCGTGGCGGAACTCGTGGGACACGAGGTGCCGTTGTACGTGGCGGACGTTGCAGACGAGGCGGTGCTCGATCGCATTTTCCGCGAGCATCACATCGATGCCGTGGTGCATTTTGCGGGTCTAAAGGCCGTGGGCGAGTCGGTTCGTGTGCCGCTTGACTACTATCAGAACAACATCGGTTCCACACTGGCATTGCTCCGCGCGATGAAGCGCGCCAAAGTCAACCGCTTTATTTTCAGTTCCTCTGCTACTGTTTACGGCACTCCCGAGCGCTGTCCCATCACCGAGGAAAGCCCCACGGGCAAGTGCTCGAATCCCTACGGCTGGACGAAGTTTATGATCGAGCAGATCCTCACGGATGTGGCACACGCCGACCCCGAGATGCAGGTCGTATTACTGCGGTATTTCAACCCCGTTGGCGCACATAAAAGCGGCAGGATCGGTGAAATGCCGAACGGCACGCCCAATAATCTCATGCCCTATATTACACAGGTTGCCGTGGGAAAACTGAAGCAACTCTCGGTTTACGGCGACGACTATCCGACGCACGACGGCACGGGCGTGCGCGACTATATTCACGTGGTAGATCTCGCACGCGGTCACGTTGCGGCGCTTGACCTTAAGGAAAACGGTGTGCAGGCCATCAACCTGGGTACGGGCACGGGATATAGCGTGCTGGATATGGTCAATACCTTCAGCCGTGTCAACGGTGTGGCGGTGCCTTATCGCATCACCGAACGCCGTGCGGGTGATATTGCGGAGTGTTATGCCGACCCCACCAAGGCACGCGAGATGCTCCACTGGGAGGCGGAACTCACTCTGGAGGACATGGTGCGCGATTCCTGGAACTGGCAATCGCAAAACCCTGACGGCTACAACTGACAAAAGCCCTTGGGCCCGGGCGGCAGGGGGATTTGGTTTTTTTTGGGAAAAA
>JAZSGQ010000033.1:0-7311 GCA_045532805.1 Eubacteriales bacterium | reverse complement strand
ATGTTCGACCCACGGGACCCATTCATGGGTAGTAAGTAACAATTGCGCGGCTGGCAGGCCAATCCTTAGCGCACTTGTGCGCCGCCAGTAATATTAGGGCTATGCCCGAAACTGAAATACCCCCCGCTATGCGGGGGGATTTTTATTATACCCCTAACAAAGCGGCGCACTCCGAAAGGTCGTGCACTACGGGCACACCGCACGTGTTAAGGCGCTCAAAACTGTGGTGCCCTGCCGCCACGAGAATGCAATCCACACCCATGCGCTGTGCCACCTCAAAATCGTGCAGGGTGTCACCGAGCAACACGGCGCGCTCGCCCGCGTGCGCCTCGCACCAGGCATCGGCAAGCCCGAATTTGCCGTAGGCGTGAATACTGTCGGTTGCCCAGATCTCGTCAAACCAATCCAGCGCCCCGCGCTCGCCGAGTTGTTGCTCCAGCATACCGCGCTCGGAGGCCGAGAGGATCGACTGGCGCACGCCTCGCGCACGCAATGCCTGCGCGAGGGGCGCCACGCCCTCGTAAAGCGGCGAGGCCTTGCTGTATTCATTATATAATGCCACCCATTCGGGCGCAAGAACCGTTTTGAAATCCTCTTTTTGTGTATCCAGTCCGATCTCCCGATAATATTTTTCCACGGGAAATCCGAACGCGGCGCGGTACGCCTCCAGCGTATCGAGCGTCGCAAGTCCGCGTGCCGCAAGCATCCGATTGATCGCACGAATGCCCGCCTGCACGTCGTCCAGGATCGTGCCGTTAAAATCCCATATCACGTGTGTATACTTCATTTTTGTAAAAAGGTGCGATGCCACAGGGACATCGCACCATCCTTTTCTTTATTAGTTATCCAGTACGCCGCTGGTCTCGCGCCAGTCGCGGTAAAGCGCACCCGGCGCCATCACGGTGATCTCTCCCTCTTTGGGATCCTCGGGGATCGTCTCGTCCACCATCAGCGTCAGCGCCGCGGTAAGCGACTTCTGCGTGATTGCATGGACGTTGCCGTCCAGCGTGTAAGTCAGATCGTAGCCGACCTTGGAAAGCAGGTATGCCGCCATCTCGGATGTATTTTTGCGGTTGAATGCGGAAAGTTCTGCCTTGAAGGCCTCCAGTGCTTCTTTCGAGTTGAGTTGATCCAGCACCTTGGCCTTGTACTGTGCGGAAACGAGATTCAGCGTTTCGATAGTGGCCTTGTCAAGCGCGCGATTCTCCATATTGAAGAACAGGCCGACGGTGGGATACGCATTCACGTATCTGTTCTGCTCCTTGCCGAACTCCCACTCCTTGATCGCCTCTGCGCTGTTGGGATGTGCGATAAAGAGGTTACCCGTCTTGTTGATGTCCATCTTGTATACGTTTGCAGAGGTCTCCTTCGCCCATACCTTGCCCGTCTCGGCGTCGGTCTCCAGCGTATAGTTCGTGCCCTCTACGCCGTACTGAAGCAGGTTGCGGATTCTGGCGTCGGTATTCATGTAGGTGACGATCTCCATTGCACGGCTGGAGTCACTGGTATTGGCGCCGATGGCGAACATAGAACCGTAAACGTCCTCATCGGTTGCACGGGGCACCTCGATGGTCAGCACGGAGTACCCTTCGGCCTCCAGTTCCGCACGCATCTCCCAACCGCCCTTGACCACACGCATTGCGGCCTTGGCCTCGGCATCGGGTGCAAGGAAATTCTCGGTGGTCTCGTAGTAGACCTTCTTTTCCAGGTTACTTCTGTAAACGTCGTTGTCCAGAAGATTACCCATCGTGATTCTGTCACCCTGTGCAGTCGTATCACCGTAGAAACCGCCAAACAGCGAGAAGGTGTCGGGATCCAGCGTGAAGGAATCACCATTCAGAGCGAAGTTCCAGTAGTGAAGTTTCTCGAGTTCCACACCGTCATCGCAGTACAGAGGATATACGTCCTCGTTGCCGCTCTCGTAAACCAGGTTGAGGAAATCATAGGTTGCCTGGCTATAAAGCGAGGAACTGAACGCCTCGGGGAGATAGTTGTAGGAACTTGCAAGTGCCGTATCCACTGCCAGGTAGACGTACTCACCGATGGTGTGGTTGTTCGGCACGGCGTAGGTCACGCCATAGTACTTCACGGAGTCAAGCAACGTGTTGTTCACGAAGTAGGACAACTGCATAGCGGAGTCCTCCAGCATATTGTCCAGGGCTGTGACCAGTTCCTTGTTGGCATACTCGCGGTATCTGTCAGCGCCGTCCAGGTACAGAATATCGACCTGATAGTCGGGCGTGGTAGGATACTTCAACTCGGGAATACCATACTCGTTGAGCACCGTCTCGTCGGCAGAAACCTCGGGCTTTTGGAGCGTGCCTGCCTTCTTGGCCGCCTCGCGGTCGGCAAAGGCCTTCTCCAGTGCGGTATAGTAGTCCTGCTCAAGCAGATATCTGAACTTGATCTGCGTCTTCAAGTTATCCTTGGTGATCTTGTTGATCGCCTTGTTGATCGCACCCAGTTGAGCGACGGCCTCCTTCTCGGTGGCGGAAAGCGTATCGTACACCGCCTTCTCTGCCGCGTGCTTCGTCTGATCGTCCTCGGTCAGCTCATCGAAGTGCGCATAATCGACCTCGGCGTTGAAGCCACCGTACATCAACTCGCTCACCTTGGCGATCTCTGCGCTCTCGGTAATGAGCCAGAAATTCAGCGTTGTGGTGTAGCGCGATGCATCATCGATCGTGTTGTCGATCGCATCTCCCTCGTTGGAGCAGGACGTAAGAACGGCCAGCACCATCAGAAGGCAGAGCAACAGACAAATCAGTTTTTTTGCCATAAAAGAACCTCCCTTTCCCGCGCATGGGAAACGCATACATAATACAGATAATATTTTACACTAAAATATTTTTTCTGTCAAGACACACTAAGCGCCCCCGCGCCTCCGAGAGCGCGAATTGTAAAGAAACGCGCCCACACCGCTCTGTTACTTTTCACAAAGCGGGTGGGGGCAGTTTCTGTAAAGCAGACAGAAAAAACGTGATTGTGCCGAAAAAGCGGAAAATATTTTGTGCAGATTTACGATAATTGTAAAGAATCAATCAAGAAATCCGCGCAGGTGACGCGCGCGGCTGGGATGACGCAACTTACGCAGTGCCTTGGACTCGATCTGGCGGATACGCTCACGGGTGATGTCAAACTCCTTGCCGACCTCCTCAAGGGTGCGGGTGCGTCCGTCATACAGACCGAAGCGAAGGCGGATCACGTGTGCCTCACGGGGCGTCAGGGTGCTCAGTTCCCGCTCAATGACCTCACGCAGAATGGTTGCGGATGCCGCCTCGGGCGGTGCGGGCGTATCGTCATCGGGAATAAAGTCGCCAAGATGGCTGTCCTCTTCCTCGCCGATGGGCGTTTCAAGAGAAACGGGATCCAGTGCGATCTTCATGATCTCGCGCACCTTTTCGGCGCTCATGCCCATCTTCTCACCGATCTCGGCGGGCGTTGCCTCGCGTCCCAGTTCCTGCAACATCTGACGCTGGTAACGGGACACCTTATGAATGGTCTCCACCATATGTACGGGAATACGAATGGTGCGCGCCTGATCGGCGATGGCACGCGTGATCGCCTGACGGATCCACCACGTAGCGTAGGTGGAGAACTTGAAGCCCTTGTTGTAGTCGAACTTGCCGACGGCCTTCATCAGACCGAGGTTACCCTCCTGGATCAGATCAAGGAAGAACATACCCTTGCCGACGTAGCGCTTGGCGATACTGACCACAAGGCGCAGGTTTGCCTGAACGAGCTCGTCCTTGGCTGCCTCATCGCCCTCTGCCATACGGCGCGCCAGTTCCTTCTCGCGCTCCGAGTCAAGCAACGGCACCTTGCCGATATCCTTAAGATACATACGGACGGGGTCGTCAATGGAGATACCCTCCTGCACCAGTTGACGCTCGATGTTCTCGCCGCCGCCGAAGGACTCCACCTCACTCTCGATCGCGTCAAGTTCGTGGGAAGAGATCTCGCCCTCAAAGGTTACGCCACTGTCCTCCAGTGCCTCGTAGAGCTTATCCAGACTGTCCATATCATACTCCATACCCTCCATTGCCTCATCCAGGTCGCGGGCACTGAGTCTGCCTTTCTTCTTACCCTTCTCGATCAGTTCGTTGACGTCGAGTTTCTTGGTCACACGCTCCTGCGTGACTTCTACCTTGGTCTCTTCCATGTTCTTTTCCTATCCTTTGCGTTATTTTTTCTTCTGTAATGCGGCACGGCGACGTTCCAGTTCGCCCTGCCAGTTTCCACTCTCGCGTTCGCTTTGCTTTTGCTGTTCTCGCATCAGTACGTCGGCCGCGGCCTGCAGCACCTCGCGCGTATTATTGGAAAGGGGGCGGCGCCCCTGCTCGATGCGGACAAGACGACCCATCTCGTCGGGGTTGAATTGCGCCCCGAGTGCCGAAAAACTATACCCGTCATCGGACTTTTCCATTTCCATAATGGCGTGAAAGACCCGTTTTCCAAGGCTTGTGAAGAAGTGTTCCTCGGCGAGTGCCACGCTACCGTTTGCGATGGCCGTGCGATGCTCGGGATACAGCATCAAAAGGCCCAGCACCGTTTCCTCCGCCGCCGCGGCAGAGGGATTCTTAGCGGCATCGGGATTGATACGGTCTCCAAAATTACGGGCACTGAGCAACACCTCGCGCTTTTCCTTTTGCTGTGCCTCGCGGCGGGCTCTCGCGCGAATGCGCTTCACGTCATTGGCAATGCCCTCGTAGGAAAGCCCCAGGCGCTGTGCGGCGCTCGTCATATACAACTCGCGCTCCACGCCCGACGCGGTCGCGGCAATGATCGCGCACAGTTCTCTTGCGGCGCGGATCTTGCCCTCGGAAGCCGAAATGTCATACCGTGCAAGCACGTTTTCCATTTTGAAGTCAAATGCCGTGCGGCTACCCTCAAGCAAACCGCGGAAGGCATCGGCACCGTACAGACGAATGTACTCGTCCGCATCCTTGGCACCCGTCAACTTCAAAACTCTGACCTCAAGGCCAACCTCGTCCAAAAGACGCATCGCCTTGTCGGCGGCCTTTTGGCCCGCCTCATCACTATCGTAATTGATGATCACACGCTTGGTATAGCGCGCAATGAGGCGTGCGTGCTCACTCGTGATCGCCGTGCCCAGCGTTGCCACCGCGCTTTCAAAGCCCGCGGCGTGCATCGCGATCGCGTCCATATACCCTTCGCACAGGATCATCTGCTCGGCGCAGTTGTGCCTTGCGTAGTTGAGTCCGAAGAGCACGCGACTCTTTTTGAACCCCGGGGTGTCCGAGGTATTGAGATACTTGGGTTTGGAATCGTCCATCACGCGGCCGCCAAACGCCACGATGTTACCCGTTGTGTCGATCACGGGGAAGATCACACGATTGCGAAACAGGTCGAAAAGTCGCCCCGTCTTCTGGGATCTTCCGCAAAGGAAGGCGGCAAGCAACTCCTCCTCGGAGTAGCCCTTCTTCCTCATATGGGCGGTCAGCATACCGAAATCGTTCGGCGCAAAGCCAAGGCCGAAGCGCTTGATCACCGCGCCCGAAAGCCCACGCCGTTCGGCCAGATACTGCATACCCGCGGCACCAAGCACGGGATCGAACAGGCACTGGCGGAAGAACTTGGCGGCTTCCAGATTCATTTCGTATACGCGCTTGCGCGTTACGCTCTCCTTCACGTAGCCGTTTCCCGTGTCCTGCGGGATCGTGATGCCCGCACGGGCGGCAAGGTGCTCAAGCGCACCCACGTAATCGAGATTTTCGATCTTCTGTATGAACGTCACCACGTCGCCGCCCGCGCCACAGCCGAAGCAATAAAAACTCTTGGTGGCGGGAAAGACGGTGAACGAGGGCGTTTTCTCACTGTGAAAGGGACAAAGCCCGTGCTTATTGGAGCCCGCTCGCTTGAGAGTCACGTAAGTGCCGATCACGTCCTCCACGTCACAGCGATAGCGGATCTCCTCTACAACTTCCTTTGGAATCATTTTACGCGCCAGACCTCCGGAATGAAGATCTTGCGATACAACTCAAGCGCATAACGGTCCGTCATGCCCGAAAGGTAGTCGCAAACGGCACGTCCGACCGACTCCTTGCTGATCGTTTCCAGATAATCGATGGGGAGTTTATCGGGATTCTCCTCGAAATACACGAAGAGTTGCGCCAGCATTTCCCTTGCCTTGGACTCCTCGCTCTTGGCGGCACTGTCCTTGTAAACACGCAGGAACAGGAAATCGCGCAGGCGGTCGGTCGCCTCCCACATATCGCTTTCCATCGCGATCTCGGGGCGGTTGGTGCTCTCACGAACGATCGAGGCCACCATATTATCGATGCGCTCGCCGTGCGTATGGCCAAGAATCTGGCACACGTCCATCGGCAGTTCCTCACGCGTGAGGATCCCTGCGCGCAGGGCATCGTCAATATCGTGATTGATGTACGCGATACGGTCTGCGATCCGCACAATCGCACCCTCCAAGGTCTTTGGCATCTGCGGTCCCGAATGGCACGCGATACCGTCGCGCACCTCGGCGGTGAGATTCAGGCCCTTGCCGTTGTTCTCCAGGCATTCTACCACGCGAACGCCCTGCATATTATGCGAGAAATCGGGCGAGTAACACTGCCGCATCACGACCTCGCCCGCGTGTCCGAAGGGCGTATGTCCGAGATCGTGACCGAGCGCGATCGCCTCCGTGAGATCCTCGTTGAGCGCCAGGGCACGGGCAATCGTGCGGGCGATCTGCGTGACCTCCAACGTGTGCGTCAAGCGCGTGCGGTAGTGGTCGCCTGCGGGTGCTAAAAACACCTGCGTTTTATACATCAAACGGCGGAAGGACTGGCTGTGTATGATACGGTCGCGGTCGCGCTGAAACTCGGTGCGAAGCGTACAGGGCGAGCAAGGATGCTCCCTTCCTGCCGTATTGACGGTACGGAATGCGTAAGGGGAAAGGATCCGTTCCTCCTGTTCCGCCCACATTTTTTGCATATCAGACATACCATTCGCCTCCTTTTTGTGCATTTACGATATAAAGATACGCCGAAAAAAGCGGATTCTCTTTTTTTCGGCAAAACTTTTTTATATTTCTATATAAAATCTATATAAAAACACGCCCTTGCGTGCGCAAGGGCGTGTTTTCGCGCACAAGCGTCTCCCATCGTGCAGCCAGCTTTTCGGCTTCGCAGTCGGGCACCGCGCGGCGGCAGTCATAAAAATACGGAATATATCCCGGATGCAGCTCGCCCGCCCCGCGGAAGTGAATGACCTCCCTGCCGTTCTTTCGGAATGACTTACGGCGATCCCGCTCATACCAGATGCGCAGAATAAACTGCGGCACATAGCGCA